>NZ_JBSFVR010000399.1:0-6626 GCF_053592415.1 Streptomyces sp. NPDC002690
AAGCTTGCCCTTGAGCATGTAGCCCCAGTGCGGACACGAGCAGAGGTCACCGGGGAGGCCGACGAGCGCCGGTCCCATGTCCGTCCCCTTCGGGAGCTCGTCGTCGAGCGCGTTCAGCTCGGCGATCTTGCCGTCGGCCAGTTCTACCTGGCCCTCCCCCATGATCCGTACGATCATGACCGTCCTCAGCTCTTGTCGTACCGGTGCGGTGACTGCTGCTGGGAGCCGGGTGCGGTGTCCTGGGAGCCGCCCTCGATGGCCTGCTGGCCCGCCGAGGTGCCGCCGGCCAGTTCGGCCTTCATCCGCTGGAGCTCCAGCTCCACATCCGTACCACCGGAGATGCGGTCCAGCTCGGCGGCGATGTCGTCCTTCGCGGTGCCCGTGGGGTCGTCCAGAGCGCCGGAGGCGAGCAGCTCGTCGATCGCGCCGGCCCGGGCCTGCATCTGCTGCGTCTTGTCCTCGGCCCGCTGGATCGCCAGGCCGACGTCTCCCATCTCCTCGGAGATGCCGGAGAACGCCTCGCCGATACGGGTCTGCGCCTGGGCGGCGGTGTAGGTGGCCTTGATCGTCTCCTTCTTGGTGCGGAAGGCGTCGACCTTGGCCTGGAGCCGCTGGGCCGCGAGAGTGAGCTTCTCCTCCTCGCCCTGCAGCGTCTGGTGCTGCGTCTCCAGGTCGGTGACCTGCTGCTGGAGGGCGGCGCGACGGGAGAGCGCCTCGCGGGCGAGGTCCTCGCGGCCGAGCGCGAGCGCCTTGCGGCCCTGCTCCTCCAGCTTGGACGACTGTCCCTGCAACTGGTTCAGCTGCAGCTCCAGCCGCTTGCGCGAGGTCGCCACGTCGGCGACTCCGCGACGCACCTTCTGCAGCAGTTCCAGCTGCTTCTGGTACGAGTAATCGAGGGTCTCGCGCGGATCCTCGGCCCGGTCAAGAGCCTTGTTTGCCTTCGCGCGGAAGATCATTCCCATCCGCTTCATGACACCGCTCATGGGCTTCGCGCGCCCCCTTCTAACGACTGAGCTCCAGCACTCCAACAGAACCCACAGTACGGGCCCTGCCTCCATTACCGCACTGTTCGGGGCCCGATGTGCTCCTCCCCAAGGACGACTGCGCCGGGCGCCCGCTCCCGCCCGAGGTGGAGGCGGCGGGTGCGGGGCGACCGGGTGCCGGCCGGGGCGGATGCCCTGCTTGCCCTGTGGGACACCGTTGAGGACGCGGGCCGTTGCCGGATCGTTCCCGCCCGGTCCGACTGGCCGCCCGCCGGACCCCGTACCCTTGGGTTTTGTGTTCCGTAGCCGTGCCAAAGAAGAGAAGGCCCCCACCGACAAGGTGACGGCGGACCTCTCCACCCAGTCCCGCGACCCCCAGGCTCCGAAGGGTCGCCCCACGCCGAAGCGCAGCGAGGCGCAGACGCAGCGGCGTCGTGCCTCGACCACGCCGGTCGACCGCAAGGAGGCGGTGAAGCGCTCGCGTGAAGCACGCCGGGTCGACATGGCCAAGCAGCGCGAGGCCCTCGCCTCCGGCGACGAGCGCTATCTCCCGGTCCGCGACAAGGGCCCGGTGCGGCGCTTCACCCGCGACTTCGTGGACTCGCGCTTCTGCATCGCCGAGTGGTTCCTGCCGATGGCCGTGGTCATCCTGGTCCTCAGCGTGATCCAGATCCGGAACATCCAGAACATCTCGCTGCTGCTCTGGCTCGGCGTGATCGTGCTGATCGTCCTGGACTCCATCGGCTTGGCGTTCCGGCTGCGCAAGCAGCTGCGCATCCGCTTCCCGGACACCCCGCAGCGCGGCGCCGTCGCCTACGGTCTGATGCGTACGCTCCAGATGCGCCGGCTGCGGCTGCCGAAGCCGCAGGTCAAGCGAGGAGAGCGGCCCTGACCGCTCAGACCCCTGGATTCGCCGGAGGTTCCTCCACCTGGCTCGCGGGGCTCGGCGGTCTGCGCAACATCGTCCGCCAGGAGCTCGTGGCCCGGCAGCTGGACGAGCAGATAGCCGCCCGCTTCGCGGTGGGCCGGCGGCTGCGCGTCCTCGACGTGGGGCTGGGCCAGGGCACACAGGCCCTCCGCCTGGCACGGGCCGGTCACTCGGTGACCGGCCTGGACTCCGATCCCGCGATGCTGGCGGCGGCCCGTGAGGCGCTGGAGCACGAGCCCGAGGGCATCCGTGAGCGCGTCCGGCTGATCGAGGGCGACGGCTCGGAGACCGGGGTCCACTTCCTGCCCGGCAGCTTCGACATGGTGCTCTGCCACGGCGTACTGATGTACGTCGAGGAGCCGGACGCACTCCTGGCGGGGCTGGCCCGGGTGCTGGCACCCGGCGGTCTCCTCTCGTTGCTGGTACGCAACGGCGACGCGCTCGCGATGCGCCCCGCCGCGGCCGGTGACTTCGGTTCCGCGCACGCGGCCTTCGACACCGCCTGCTACACCAACCGGCTCGGGCTCCAGGTCCGGGCCGACCGGCTGGAGGCGCTGACCGCCACCCTGGCGGGGATCGCGGCGCCGCTGCACGCCTGGTACGGGGTGCGCGTCTTCACGGACAACGCCCCGGGCGACGCCCCGCTGCCCGATGCCGCCGAGCTGGAGCAGATCTTCGCCGCCGAGGAGCGGGCCGGGCGGACCGATCCGTACCGGCGGGTGGCCGCGCTGCTCCACCTGTGCGGCGTGCGGGGCGAACGGGCCTGACGGACACCTGAGCGCTGTCCGTGCGACCGGACGCGTCCGGTCCGTTCGGCCCAGCAGCACCCACCGCGGGACGGGGGCGAACGGGATACTCCGGACATGGACGTATCCCGCTCCCGCGGCCTCGCACGCCGACTGCCGTCGTCCCTGGCCGCAGGTCTCCTCGCCCTCGCTCTCGCCCTGGTGAGCGGCTGCTCCGACCCCGACTCCGACTCCGGTCCGGCCTCCCCCGAGACCTCCGCGTCGGCCGCCCGGCAGGGTTCCGCTTCCCGCGCCGTCGCGCAGCTGCAGAACGACTACCAGCGCGTCATCGCCGACGTGCTGCCCTCCGTGGTGCAGATCCAGACAGCCGACGGGCTGGGCTCCGGCATCGTCTACGACGACGACGGCAACATCGTGACCAACGCGCACGTCGTCGGCGACGAGAAGTCCTTCAAGGTCAGCGTCGCCACCGGGGAGAAGGTGCTCGCCGCCTCCCTGGTCTCCTCCTACCCGGCGCAGGATCTGGCGGTCATCCGCCTCGACGACCCGCCGGACGGACTTCGGGCGGCGAAGTTCGGCGATTCGGAGAAGGTCGAGGTGGGGCAGATCGTGCTGGCGATGGGCTCGCCGCTCGGCCTGTCCAGCAGCGTCACCCAGGGCATCGTCTCCGCGCTCGGCCGGACCGTCAGCGAGTCCCGGACGGGCGGCGGCACGGGGGCGACCCTCGCCAACATGGTGCAGACCTCGGCGGCGATCAACCCGGGCAACAGCGGGGGCGCGCTGGTCGACCTGGAGAGCGAGGTCATCGGCATCCCGACGCTCGCGGCGACCGACCCGGCCCTCGGCAACAGCGCGGCGCCCGGCATCGGCTTCGCCATCCCGGTGTCGACGGTGAAGACCATCGCGGACCAGATCATCGACAAGGGCAAGGTCACCGACTCGGGGAGGGCCGCGCTCGACATCACCGGCCGCACGGTCGTAGACGACGACTACCAGCCCGCCGGAGTAGCGCTGGTGAGCGTGGAACGGGGCGGAGCGGCGTACGACGCGGGGATGCGGGTCGGCGACATCGTCACCAAGCTCGGCGACACCGGGGTCACCACGATCACCTCGCTCGCGGAGGCGCTCGCCGCCGAGCGGCCCGGGGAGAAGGTCCGGGTGACGTACGCACGCGGCGGTGCCACGCGGACGGCCGAGGTCACGCTCGGCGAGATCTGACCCCACCGGTCAGGGGGCGACGGTCGCGGACGGCACGGGAGCGGCGGTCATGGGCGGTCCGGGAAGCGGGGCGCCCGGTACGGGAGCGGGCGGTCCTGGGAGTGTCCGGGTCCGCCCGCTCCCGTACGGTCAGACGGTCTCTTCCTCCGGGCCGGGCCCCGCCGCCGCGTCGGTGCCGGAGGAATCGTCGGGCTCCGGGTCCGGTTCCGGAGCCGGGTCCGGTTCCGCGTGGAGGCTCATCGGGCCGTAGATCTTCGTGGAGTCGTCGAAGAGCGTCACCTGGTCCGCCCCGCCGTCCAGGAGTTCCTTCCAGAACTCGCCGATCCAGGACTCCGCGTCACCCTGCGTCGTGAATTCCTCCGGCTGCAGCGCCGGCTCCGTCTCCGTACCGTCGGACTTCTCGAACCGCCACGTCCACGCCATGTCAGCCTCCTGGGTCCTGATGCTGCCCCGAGCCTAGGGCCTCCACCCGCGATCCTGCCGCGATCGTCCGGAACATTGCCGTCAGGGGGCCGGGAACCCCCCTCCGGACGCCCCTGCGGGGGCCTCCAGGGCCCCGGGCCGTGTCCGGGCGGGTCACAGGGGCGCAGCCGGGCGCGCACGCCCGGCGCGCACGCGGCAGGATCATGGTGTGGAACTGACTCTCCTCGGCACCGGAGCCCCCGGCGGGCTGCCCCGGCCCGACTGCCCCTGCGCCATGTGCGCGACTGCCCGCGGCGGGTCCGCGCGGGCCACCACGGCCCTGCTGGTCGACGACGCCGTGCTGCTCGACCTCACCCCGGGCGCGGCGCTCGCCGCCGCCCGGGCGGGGCATTCGCTGGCCGGGGTGCGCCAGGTGCTGCTGACCCGCCCGCAGAACGGTCCCGCCGTCGAGCTGCCCCCCGGCCTCCCCCGGGCGGGCCGGGTGCCGGACGGGCAGGTGCTGACGCTGATCAGCGGACACCGGGTGCGGGCGGTGCCGATGGACGCGCCGGGTACCGGGTACGAGGTCGTCTCCCCCGCCGGCGAACGGCTGCTGTACCTGCCGCAGGGCGCCGCCCCGGCCGGGCTCGCCGAGCCGTTCGCGGAGCCGTACGACCTGGTGGTCGGCGACGTGGTGGGGCGGCCCGACGCGCTGGCGCGGCTGCGTGCGGTGGACGCGGTCGGGCCGGCCACCGAGATCGTCGCCGTCCACCTGGACCACGACGCCCCGCCCGGTGCCGAGCTGGACCGCCGGCTCGCGGCGGCCGGCGCCCGGGCGGTGCCCGACGGGACGACGCTGGTCACCGGGGAGTACCTCCCCCTCCCGGAGGTGCCCCGCCGCACTCTGGTGACCGGGGGCGCCCGGTCGGGGAAGTCGGTGGAGGCGGAGCTGCGGCTGGAGACCTTCCCGGACGTGGTGTACGTGGCGACGGGCGGCCGGCGGGACGGGGACACCGAGTGGGCGGCGCGCATCGGGCTGCACCGGGAGCGTCGGCCGTCCGCCTGGCGCACCGAGGAGACCTGCGAGGTGGCGGAACTGCTGCGGGCGGACGGGCCGCCGCTGCTGATCGACTGCCTCTCGCTCTGGCTGACCGACGCGATGGACCGGGTGGACGCCTGGGACGACGGCCGGTGGGCGGACGGCGGCGAGAAGGCGCTGCGGGCGCGGGCCGCGGAGCTGGTCGCCGCCGTGCGGGAGACCTCGCGGACCGTGGTGGCGGTGACGAACGAGGTGGGTTCGGGCGTGGTCCCCGCGACCGCGGCCGGACGGCGGTTCCGGGACGAGCTGGGGCGGTTGAACGCGGCGTTCGCGGCGGAGTGCGAGACGGTGCTGCTGGTGGTGGCGGGCCTGCCGGTGGTACTGCGCGGCTGAGGGCTCGGGGCCGGGCGGGGCTCCGGGGCCCCGCCCGGGCCGCGCCCGGCCCTTGCCGGGCTGTTACCTCAACCGGTTCAGCACAGCGGTCGCCATGGCCTGCTCGCCCTTGGCGTTCGGGTGGGCGGGAGCCGCGGGCGCGGCCGGCACGAGCGGCTCGATCCAGCGGTTCTCGGGCGCCTCGCACATGTCGTGCCCGACGGTGGGTCCGTAGGTGTCGACGTACTCGGCACGGTTACGGACCGCCACCTCGCGGAGCATCGCGTTGAGCCGCTTCTCGGTGTCGCGCAGGTAGGGGAAGTCCCCGGCCGCGAAGGGCACGGCGGGGAAGCAGCCGCTGCCGTCGTCGGGCAGCAGGTCGGGGTACCCGACGACCAGCACCCGGGCGTGCGGCGACCGCGCGTGCACGGCACGCAGGACGCGCTCGATCTTCGGAGCGGTCGACGCGACTGCTTCGGTCAGCTGGTCCGTCCCGGAGGCGGTGTAGTGGCTCCGGCACGGATCGCCCGCCGGGTTCTGGACGCCCAGGCCGGCGCAGGTGGCGATGATGGACCCGAACCCGATGTCGTTGCCGCCCATTTGCAGCGTGACGAGATCGGTGTCGCGTCGGAGCGCCTGCAGTTGCGGAGGGTTGGTGCCCTGCGCGGTCCACATCTGTTCGGTCGTCGCACCGCCGCAGCTCACGTCCACGAACGCGGACGCGTCTCTCCGCTCGGCGACCAGGGAGGGGTAGTTGCGGGCGGAGCGGGCGCAGCCGAGGTCGGCCTGCGGAGGGATGGCGGGCCCCGACGTGTACGAGTCCCCGAGCGCGACGTAACGCGGGCCGTGCGCCGGCCCCCCTCGGTGGCCGCCGCCGTGGCCGTGGCGGTCGCCGTGCCCGGAGCCGGCGTGCCCGGAGTCCCCGTGCCCCGCGCCGG
>NZ_JBSFVR010000400.1:0-6614 GCF_053592415.1 Streptomyces sp. NPDC002690
CGGTGGCCGCCCGCCCGTCGCCGAGTCCGGGCCCGACCACCCAGGACTGCACCCGGCCGCCTTCCGCACCCCGGCGGGGATGGTGGTCGGTGTCCGGGGAGCCCTGCCCGCATCCGGAGGCGAGAGCGGCACCGAGCAGGGCCGCCAGGGCGACCGTGCCGGTTCTGCGCCGCTTCTTCGCCCTTTTTTCCTTTTGTCGTACTAGTTGCATGGCGCCGCATCCTGCCAGCCCGCCCCCGGCGCCCCGACCCGACACCGCCGGGCGTCCGGCCGCGTCCCCCGCCTGGCGCACAGCCCGGGGCGGCCACGGTCGCGGCGGTGTCTGGACCACAATGGGACGGGTGAACGCTCCTCTCCCCGCCGGTGACGGCCCCGCCGACCCGCTCACCGCCTTCGCCGCCCTGCGTACGCCCGAAGGCGCCGCCCTCCTGGACGAACTGCGGGACCACGATCCGGCGCGCGAACTGGCCACCGCCACCCGGCTGCGCCGCGACCACGCGCCGGACCTGGTCTCGGCCGCGCTGGGGCAGGCCCGGCTGCGGCAGCGGGCGGTGGCGAAGTTCGGCGCCGAGGACGCGTACCGGATGTACTTCACGCCCAACGGGGTCGAGCAGGCCACCCGTACCTCCGTCGCCACCTACCGGGCCGGGCGGTTCGCCGCGCTCGGCGGGGTGCGCCGGGTGGCGGACCTGTGCTGCGGCATCGGCGGTGACGCGATCGCGCTGGCCCGCGCGGGCATCGCGGTGCTGGCGGTCGACCGTGACCCGCTCACCGCGGAGGTGGCCCGCGCCAACGCCGAGGCCCTCGGCCTGGCCGGGCTGATCGAGGTCCGGTGCGCCGACGTGACCGACGTCGACACCTCCCCGTACGACGCCGTCTTCGTCGACCCCGCCCGGCGCGGCGGGCGCGGCCGGATCTTCGACCCGGAGGCGTACTCGCCGCCGCTGTCCTGGGCGACCGCCGCCGCGCTGAAGGCCCCGCGCGCGGCACTGAAGATCGCGCCGGGCATCCCGCACGAGGCGATCGGCCCGGAGGCCGAGGCCGAGTGGATCTCGGACGGCGGGGACGTGAAGGAAGCCGTGCTCTGGTACGGCGAGGGCTTCGAGCCCGGTTCCTACCGGGCGACCCTGCTGCCGTCAGGGGCCACCCTCGCCACCCGCTCCCCGCTGCCGGCCCCGCCGGTGGGACCGGTCGGCCGCTATCTGTACGAGCCGGACGGCGCGGTGATCCGGGCCAGCCTGGTCGCCGACATCGTGGCCCGGTGCGACGGGCGGCTGATCGACGAGACGATCGCCTACGTCACCAGCGACGAGCCGTACGCCTCCCCGTACACCTCCGCGTACGAGATCACCGACCAGCTGCCCTTCCACATGAAGCGGCTGAAGGCGCTCCTGCGGGAGCGGGAGGTGGGGGTGCTGACGGTGAAGAAGCGCGGTTCGGCGGTGGAGCCGGAGGAGGTGCGCCGCCGGATGAAGCTCGCGGGGCCGAACTCCGCGACGGTGCTGCTGACCCGGGTGGCCGGTGCCCCGACCATGCTGATCGGCCGCCCCTTCCGGCCGGGCGCCTGAGCGCTCCGCCCGGTCAGGCGGCGGGCCGCGCCGCCGCCTCCGCCGGGCCGCCGAGCACCCGCAGCACCCAGCGGCGGTGGGAGACCGCGGTGACCGCGCCGGTCAGGCCGGTGATCCAGACGCAGAGGCCGACGCCCATGCCGAGGACCACCACGCCGTAGGTGTCCTCGCCCGGCGTGGCCGACGCCGGGACGGCCACGCAGGTGAACAGGCCGACGGCGCACAGGGCGTAGGACAGCAGCAGCCAGGCGAGCCCGAGGCCGGGCATCCGCAGCAACCGGTCCCGGTCCGGGTCGCGGTCGAGCGTCCCCCAGCCGGCGAGCAGCGCGCGGACCTCGCGGGCGCGCGCGACGCCGAGCCCGAAGAACACGGCCGCCGGCCCGAACAAGGCCAGGCCCACGAAGAGCAGGACGATCGCGAACAGGTCGCTGATCGGATCGAGGGATTCCTCCAAGGAGGCGATCCCCGCGCCGACGAACGCCCAGCCGAGAGCGGCCAGTCCGCCCCAGGTCAGGAGGAGGGCGAGCCGTCCGCCGCCGACGTGCCGCCGCACCAGTTCACCGAGGACCTCGGCCCGGTCGGCGAGCAGGGAGGTCCGGTCCGGCCACGTGCGGATCTCCACGGGCGGTGGGGGCGGGGGCAGTTGGGCTCCGGAGGGCATGGCGCCGACCCTATCGGCGGGCGGGGGCGCCTTCGCCGGGGGAGCCCACCCTCAGGCGTTGAGCAGCGTCTGGACGTCGAGCTTGACCATGCCCATCATCGCCTTCATGGCGCGGTCGGCGCGGTCCCGGTCGGGTCCGCCGAGGATCTCGGGGAGCGCGCGCGGCACGATCTGCCAGGAGAGGCCGTACTTGTCCTTGAGCCAGCCGCACTGGCTCTCCTCGCCGCCCTCGGTGAGCGCGGCCCAGAAGTGGTCCACCTCGGCTTGGTCCGCGCAGTCCACGGAGAGCGAGAGCGCCTCGGTGAAGTGGAACGCGGGCCCGCCGTTGAGGCCCAGGTACTCCTGGCCGGCCAGCCGGAAGCGGACGGTCATCACGGTGCCGGTCTCGGCCGGTCCCGCGTCCGAGTAGTGGGCGGTCTCCAGGACGCGCGAGTCGCCGCCGAACACGGAGACGTAGAAGTCGGCGGCCTCGGCGGCCTGGCCGTCGAACCAGAGACAGGGGGTGATCTTCTGCATGGTCTTCTCCTCCAGGAGGTCCCACCGGGCCCGGACCCGGTCATCGGTCCGGGGTTCTGGAAGGTAGACCCGGCGCCCGCCCGGAACTCATCGGACACACCGGGCCGCCGCCCGTACGGCGGCAGCCCGGGAGGCGTCGGCCGGCGTCAGGAGTCGACCGGCCCCAGCGACTCGAAGCGCCAGCGGTGCACCGCACGGGTGATCAGCCGCTCGTCGGGCTCGGGGAGTTCCGGCAGCTGGTCGCCGTACTCCCCCGGCCACCAGGTGATCACCAGGACCCGGTCCTGCGGGGCGCGCAGCAGTTCGGTGCGCAGCGGGGTGCGGGCGAGTTCGCCGGTGCGGGCGCGGGCCCACTCCAGCAGTTCCGTACCCCGCCCGTCGGTGGCGCGGGCCTCCCACATCAGGGCGACGGTCATGAGTACAGGTTGTCCTTGCTGACCTCGTGCACGTGGTCGTGGTCGTGGGTGTGGTCGTGCTGGGCGCCGGGTACGTGCGGGTCGGTCACCGGCAGCGAGGAGTCGGCGGACAGCTCCCAGTCGGAGGCGGGCCGGTTGCGGGCGACCATCTCGGCGCCGAGCGCGGCGACCATCGCGCCGTTGTCGGTGCAGAGTCCGGGGCGGGGCACCCGGAGCCGGATTCCGGCGCGCTCACAGCGTTCCTGGGCCAGCGCGCGGAGCCGGGAGTTGGCCGCGACGCCGCCGCCGATCATCAGGTGGTCGACGCCCTCGTCCTTGCAGGCGCGGACGGCCTTGCGGGTGAGCACGTCCACCACGGCTTCCTGGAAGGACGCCGCCACGTCGCGCACCGGCACCTCCTCGCCGGCCGCGCGCTTCGCCTCGATCCAGCGGGCGACGGAGGTCTTGAGCCCGGAGAAGGAGAAGTCGTACGCGGGGTCGCGGGAGCCGCTCAGGCCGCGCGGGAACGCGATCGCCTTCGGGTTCCCCTCGCGGGCGAGGCGGTCGATGACCGGGCCGCCGGGGAAGCCGAGGTCCAGCACGCGGGCGATCTTGTCGAAGGCCTCGCCCGCCGCGTCGTCGATGGTGGCGCCGAGCGGCCGTACGTCGCTGGTGATGTCGGGGGCGAGCAGCAGCGAGGAGTGGCCGCCGCTGACCAGCAGGGCCATGGTCGGCTCGGGCAGCGGGCCGTGTTCCAGCTGGTCGACGCAGATGTGCGAGGCGAGGTGGTTCACGCCGTAGAGCGGCTTGTTCAGGGCGTACGCGTACGCCTTGGCGGCCGAGACGCCGACGAGGAGCGCTCCGGCGAGGCCGGGACCGGCGGTGACGGCGATCCCGTCCAGGTCGCGGGCGCTGACGCCGGCTTCCTTCAGGGCGCGCTCGATGGTGGGGACCATCGCCTCCAGGTGGGCACGGGAGGCGATCTCCGGAACGACTCCGCCGAAGCGGGCGTGCGTGTCCACGCTGGAGGCGACGGCGTCCGCGAGGAGGGTGGTGCCGCGCACGATGCCGACGCCGGTCTCGTCGCAGGAGGTCTCGATGCCGAGAACGAGCGGTTCGTCAGCCATTGCGATCAGCCATTCTCTGTTCCTTGTACGTGGAGGCGCATGACGAGTGCGTCGATGTTGCCCGGCTGGTAGTAGCCGCGCCGGAAGCCGATCGGCTCGAAGCCGAAGCGTTCGTAGAGCTTCTGGGCGCGGGTGTTGTCGACCCGGACTTCGAGCAGCACGGTGGCGCATTCGAAGGCGGTGGCGTGCTTCAGCAGGTCGGTGAGGAGTTCCGAGCCGAGGCCGCCGCCCCAGTGGTCGCGGGTGACGCCGATGGTCTGCACGTCGGCGAGGTCCCCGGCGGCGGCGAGTCCGGCGTAGCCGACGATCCGCCCGGTGGCCGGTTCCTCGGCGACGACGTACCGCCGGGTGGCGTGCGGGCCCCGGGCGTGGGCGAGCTCGGACCAGAACATCCCGGCCGACCAGGCGTCGTCGGGGAAGAGCTCGTGTTCGAGTTCCAGCACCGGTTCGATGTCCCACCAGCGCATCTCGCGCAGTTCGGCGGTCGGGACGGGCGCCTCGGTCGCTCCGGTCACTTCGGGGTGACCACCTTGTAGTTCTTGGGGACCTGCGCGTCGGGCCTGCGGAGGTAGAGCGGCTGCGGGTCGAGCAGCTTCTCGCCCGCGGCGAGACGTTCGGCGGCGAGCGCTGCGAGCGCACCGGCCGAGACGTGCTCGGGTCCGCGCGCGTCCGGGAAGGAGTCGGGGTAGAGCAACGCTCCGGCTCCGACGACGGGCAGGCCGGCCAGCTCCTCGGCGATGTCGGCGGGTCGGTCGACGGAGGGGCCGGCGGTCCGGGTACGGGGGTCCTCGTACCGCGCCCAGTAGACCTCCTTGCGGCGGGCGTCCGTGGCGACCGCGAAGGGTCCGGTGATCCCGGCTTCCTCCCCGGCGGCGTACGCGAGTCCGTCCAGGGTGCACAGCCCGTGCACGGGGACGGAGAGCGCGGAGGCGAAGGTCGCGGCGGTCACCAGGCCGACGCGCAGCCCGGTGTAGGGGCCGGGGCCGACGCCCACGACGATGCCGGTGACGGCGTCGAGAGTGGTTCCGGCCTCGGCGAGGACGCGGTCGACGGTGGGGAGCAGCAGCTCTCCGTGGCGTCGGGCGTCCACCTGGCCGGACTCCGCTACGACGGAGGTGCCGTCGTGGAGGGCGACGGTGACGGCGGGGGTGGCGGTATCCATGGCGAGCAAGAGCACGCAAACAGCCTACGGCTCCCCCGGCCGAGGCATCGCGCCCGTACGTCGTCCCGGTGGGCCCCGTGGCTGCTGCTACCGTCACCCGGGATACACGAGTACGACGTAAACCTTGTACGACATGCGACAAGCGGCATGCGGCGGACCGTATGCGAAAGGGGAGCTCAGGTGGCAAGGGGCAGCTCGGGAATCGTGGCCGGGCTCACTGCGGCGGCCGTCGCCGCGGTCGCATTCCTCGCTTACCAGGCATCGGCGAACGCCCCCGATTCGGTGGTCGACGTCTCGGCGAGCGCCTCCGCGCCCGCGTCCGCGAAGAAGCCCACGGCGAAGCCCGCGCCCACCGTCGACCCGATGGACTTGCCGACCGATTCCGGGACCGGCGTGCGGGTCGTGTACGGGCTGAAGGCGAAGCGGGTGTGGCTGGTCGGCGAGAACCCGGACTCGGTCCGGACGTTCCCGGTCGTCCCCAGCGCCGTCAGCCCCGAGCCGGGTTCGTACGCCGTCTACTCCCGCACCGGCACGGTGACGGGCTCGGACGGTGTGCCGATCGAGCACGTGGTGCGGTTCGCCGAGGTGGGCGACACGGTGATCGGCTTCAGCGCGGCGCAGGACGGCTCGCTGCCGACCCCGGACCCGACGCTGAAGACCGGCGGGGTGCGGATGACGCGGGAGAACGCCGATCAGATGTGGTCGTTCGCCACGGTCGCGGTGAAGGTCGTCGTCGTCCGGTAGCCGGAATCTTTTCCCTGGAATCAGGCCGCTTCGCGCTGCGCGGGCGGCCTGATTCCGTGCACGGAGGCGGCCGTGCCGGTCCTGTCCGCGGAGTCGGCGTCCTCGTTCGGGGCGTCGGGGTGCGCCTCGCCGTCGTCCGCGGCCGGCACGGGCGGGACCGGCGGGGTCGACACGGCGCTGGCCGCCGCACACGACGCGAGCAGAACCTTCATCGGCACCCCGGAGGGGGACGGGTACCGGACTTCTCGCTCGGGCGTCGGCATGGATGCCTCCTGGGCTCCGCTGGAGGAGTAGTTAGGTATACCTAACCAGTTCGCCACCCCATACCACCACGGACGGGGCGGTCTGTGCAACATTTTACCGACAGCCTGTCGGAAACCACCCCGGAAGATGTCCTGCGGACGCGCGGCGCGGGCGCGGGGCGCGCGGGGCGGGGCGCGG
>NZ_JBSFVR010000401.1:0-6603 GCF_053592415.1 Streptomyces sp. NPDC002690
GGATCAGGTGGCCCACCAGCAGGCCCATCATGATGCCGGGGAGCAGCAGGATGTGTGGCGGACCAGCCTTCCGGCATGCACGTCCTGGAAGACCGGCGTCCTAGAACACCGACTCCGCTTCGAACATCCGGTCCGCCGGTACGGTCTTGAGCTGGGTCACCGCGTCGGCGAGCGGCACCATCTCGATGCTGGTCCCGCGCAGGGCGGTCATGTTGCCGAACTCGCCGCGGTGCACGGCCTCCACCGCGTGCCAGCCGAAGCGGGTCGCGAGGACGCGGTCGTACGCGGTCGGGGTACCGCCGCGCTGGACGTGGCCGAGGATGACCGGGCGGGCCTCCTTACCGAGGCGGCGCTCCAGCTCGACGGCGAGGCGGTTGCCGATGCCCTGGAAGCGCTCGTGGCCGAACTGGTCGATCTCGCCCTTGGCGTACGCCATCGAGCCCTCGGCGGGGTGCGCGCCCTCGGCGACGCAGATGACCGCGAACTTCTTGCCGCGGGCGAAGCGCTCCTCGACCATCTTGACCAGGTCGTCGACCTGGAAGGGGCGCTCGGGCAGGCAGATGCCGTGCGCGCCGCCGCCCATGCCGGACTCCAGGGCGATCCAGCCGGCGTGACGGCCCATCACCTCGACGACCATGACGCGCTGGTGGGACTCGGCGGTGGTCTTGAGGCGGTCTATGGCCTCCGTCGCGACGCCCACGGCCGTGTCGAAACCGAAAGTGCGGTCGGTGGCGGAGATGTCGTTGTCGATGGTCTTCGGGACGCCGACGACGGGCATTCCGGCCTCGGAGAGCATGCGGGCCGCCGTCAGGGTACCTTCGCCACCGATGGGGATGAGGGCGTCTATGCCGTAACGGCGGGACAGCTCCTCGCAGTTCTCGGCGGCTTCACGGAGCCGGTCGCGCTCCAGGCGGGCGGAGCCGAGGATGGTGCCGCCGCGGGCCAGGATGCCGCTGACCGCGTTCAGGTCCAGCGGGCGGAAGTGGCCGTCCAGCAGGCCCTTGAAGCCGTCCTCGAAGCCGATGACCTCGTCGCCGTGCCCCACGACTGCGCGGTGCACGACCGAACGGATCACTGCGTTCAGGCCGGGGCAGTCGCCGCCTGCGGTGAGAATTCCGATGCGCATCGTGCGTTGTCTCCTGCTCGCTAGTACCGGGCTGTTCGGGGCCTTGGTGAGCGGCCCCCGCGCCGTGAGCCGTCACGATTCTCCCACGACAGGGGTACACCCCGCGCTTTCGGATGCTCCGGCGCACGAACAAGGGGCGAAAATCCGGGTAACAGGTCCGGAAGCCGACTCCGGGGCCACGTTACGTGGGGCCTCATGGAGGCCAAAGGGCCGGGGCGGGCGACGAAGCCCCCCGTACGGGCCCGCACGGGCGCCTACGCGGCAACGGCCGGGTCCCGTGCGGGGAAAGGGTCTCCGGCGGGCGGCCCTCGGGCCCTCGCGGGTATCGTCGGAGGAAATGCAAGCCAATGCCACCCCTACCGGGATATCACCGCCCGTACCGGGCGAACAGCCGCATCAGGACGGGAGAGCACGCGTGACGCGCAGCGTGTACGTGACCGGGATCGACCGGGGAGACGGCCGCCAGGTCGTCGAGCTGGGGGTCATGGAGCTACTGACCCGGCAGGTCGACCGCGTCGGCGTCTTCCGCCCACTGGTCCACGACGGCCCCGACCGGCTGTTCGAGTTGCTGCGTGCCCGTTACCGGCTCTCCCAGAGCCCGGAGACCGTCTACGGCCTCGACTACCACGAGGCGTCCGCGATACAGGCGGAGCAGGGTACCGACGAACTCGTCTCCCGGCTCGTCGAGCGCTTCCACCAGGTCGCGCGCGCGTACGAGGTGGTGCTGGTGCTCGGCACCGACTACGCGGACACCCAGCTCCCCGACGAGCTGGCGCTGAACGCCCGCCTCGCCAACGAGTTCGGGGCCTCGGTCATCGCGGTGGTCGGCGGGAAGGACCAGCCCGCCGATTCGGTGCGGGCCGAGGCCCGCAACGCGTACCGCGCCTATGCCGGGCTCGGCTGCGACGTGCTGGCGATGGTGGTCAACCGGGTCGCGCCCGAGGACCGGGACGAGCTCGCCGAGCGCATCGTGGAGCGGCTGACCGTCCCGGTGTACGTGCTGCCCGACGAACCGGCCCTCTCGGCGCCCACGGTCGCGCAGGTCACCGCGGCGCTGGGCGGCACGGTGCTGCTCGGCGACGACGCGGGGCTCGCGCGCGACGCGCTGGACTTCGTGTTCGGCGGGGCGATGCTGCCGAGGTTCCTGAAGGCGCTGACGCCCGGCTGCATGGTCGTCACCCCGGGCGACCGGGCCGACCTGGTGGTGGGTTCGCTCGCCGCGCACAGCGCCGGCACCCCGCCCATCGCGGGGGTGCTGCTCACCCTGGACGAGCGTCCCGACGACGAGATCCTCCAGCTCTCGGCCCGGCTCGCGCCCGGCACCCCGGTGGTCTCGGTGCCCGGGGGCTCCTTCCCCACCGCCGGTGAACTCTTCGCCCTCGAAGGCAAGCTGAACGCGGCCACGCCCCGCAAGGCGGAGACCGCGCTCGGCCTCTTCGAGCGCCATGTGGACACCGCCGCCCTGCTGGAACGGGTCTCGGTGGCCCGCACCGGACGCGTCACCCCGATGATGTTCGAGCACGACCTGCTGGAGCAGGCGCGCGCAGACCGCCGCCGGGTGGTCCTGCCGGAGGGCTCCGAGGAGCGCGTGCTGCGCGCCGCCGACGTACTGCTCCGCCGCGACGTGTGCGATCTGACGCTGCTGGGCGACGTGGACCTGATCCGCAAGAAGTCCGCCGACCTCGGCATCGACCTGGCGGACACGCAGCTCATCGACCCGCAGACCTCCGAACTCCGGCAGACCTTCGCCGAGCGGTACGCGCAGCTGCGCGCGCACCGCGGGGTGACGGTGGAGCTGGCGTTCGACGTGGTCTCCGACGTCAACTACTTCGGCACCCTGATGGTCCAGGAGGGCCTGGCGCACGGCATGGTCTCCGGTTCCGTGCACTCCACGGCGGCCACCATCCGGCCCGCCTTCGAGATCATCAAGACCAAGCCGGACGCACGGATCGTCTCCTCGGTGTTCTTCATGTGCCTCGCCGACAAGGTGCTGGTGTACGGCGACTGCGCGGTCAACCCGGACCCGGACGCCGAGCAGCTCTCGGACATCGCGGTCCAGTCGGCGGCGACGGCGGCCCGTTTCGGCGTGGACCCGCGGATCGCGATGCTCTCGTACTCCACCGGGACCTCGGGTTCGGGCGCGGACGTCGAGAAGGTGCGGGAGGCGACCGAGCGGGTCCGCTCGGCGCGGCCCGACCTGCTGATCGAGGGCCCGATCCAGTACGACGCGGCGGTCGAGCCGACCGTCGCGGCGACCAAGATGCCGGAGTCCCGGGTCGCGGGGCAGGCCACCGTGCTGATCTTCCCGGACCTGAACACCGGCAACAACACCTACAAGGCCGTACAGCGCTCGGCGGGCGCGGTCGCGGTGGGTCCCGTGCTCCAGGGGCTGCGCAAGCCGGTCAACGACCTGTCGCGCGGCGCGCTGGTGCAGGACATCGTCAACACCGTGGCCATCACCGCCATCCAGGCGCAGGGCGAGGAGTGACCCGCATGACCGACCCGAACACCGAGGCGACCACCGCGAAGACCGGGCTTGACGGCGCGGGTGCGCCCTCCGGCGCACACCGGGTGCTCGTCCTCAACTCCGGCTCCTCGTCGGTGAAGTACCAGCTCCTCGACATGCGCGACCACTCCCGGCTCGCCTCCGGGCTGGTGGAGCGCATCGGTGAGGAAACGTCCCGTCTGGTGCACACACCTCGCCCGGGCGAGGGCGGCGAGACCCGTGAGCGCACCGGCAGGATCGCGGACCACGCGGCGGCCCTGAAGGCCGCCGCCGAGGAGCTGGCGGCGGACGGGCTGGGGCTGGACTCCCCCGAGCTGGCGGCCATCGGGCACCGGGTGGTGCACGGCGGGCTCCGGTTCACCGAACCGACGGTGGTCACCGACGACGTGCTCAAGGAGATCGAGCGGCTGGTGCCGGTGGCCCCGCTGCACAATCCGGCGAACATCACCGGTATCCGTACCGCGCAGGAGCTGCGGCCGGACCTGCCGCAGATCGCGGTGTTCGACACGGCGTTCCACACGACGATGCCCGAGGCCGCGGCCCGGTACGCGATCGACGTGGAGACCGCCGACGCCCACCGGGTGCGCCGCTACGGCTTCCACGGCACCTCGCACGCGTACGTCTCGCGGCGGACGGCGAAGCTGCTGGGCCGGCCGGTCGAGGACCTCAACATCATCGTGCTGCACCTGGGCAACGGCGCCTCGGCCTCGGCGGTCGCGGGCGGGCGGTGCGTGGACACCTCGATGGGGCTGACCCCGCTGGAGGGCCTGGTCATGGGGACCCGCTCCGGGGACATCGACCCGGCCGTCACCTTCCATCTGAAGCGGGTGGCGGGGATGTCGGCGGACGAGATCGACGAGCTGCTGAACAAGAAGAGCGGTCTGGTCGGCCTCTGTGGCGACAACGACATGCGGGAGATCCGCCGCCGGGTCGACGAGGGCGACGAACGCGCCACCCTCGCCTTCGACATCTACATCCACCGGCTGAAGAAGTACATCGGCGCCTATATGGCGGTCCTCGGCCGGGTGGACGCCATCGCCTTCACGGCGGGGGTCGGCGAGAACTCCGCCCCGGTGCGGGAGGCTGCCGTCGCCGGACTGGAGGGGTTCGGCCTCGCGGTGGACGGCGATCTGAACTCCGTACGGTCGTCCCAGCCCCGGCTGATCTCCCCGGATCACGCCCGGGTCGCGGTCGCCGTAGTGCCGACGGACGAGGAGCTGGAGATCGCCGGACAGACGTTCGCGCTGGTCGCAAGGGCTGCCAGGGACGGCGGCGACGGACGCGGGACCGGGTCGGAGGAGGCCGGGGCGACGCACTCGTAGGCCCTCACAACTGAGCACCCCCACGCCCCTTTGTACTTTCCACCAGACGGAATATTCCGCAGTGAAACAAACCGATAGGATCCGCCTCATGCGCCGTTCCAAAATCGTCTGCACCCTCGGTCCCGCCGTCGACTCCCACGAGCAGCTGGTCGCTCTGATCGAGGCCGGCATGAGCGTGGCCCGTTTCAACTTCAGCCACGGCACCCACGAAGAGCACCAGGGCCGGTACGACCGTGTCCGCAGGGCTGCCGCCGAGACCGGGCGGGCGGTGGGCGTGCTCGCCGACCTCCAGGGCCCGAAGATCCGCCTGGCGAAGTTCGCCGAAGGCCCCGTCGAGCTTGTCCGCGGTGACGAGTTCACCATCACCTCGGAGGACGTTCCGGGCGACAAGTCCATCTGCGGCACGACCTACAAGGGTCTGCCGGGCGACGTCGTCAAGGGCGACCCGATCCTCATCAACGACGGCAACGTCGAACTGAAGGTCGTCTCGGTCGACGGCCCCCGGGTCAAGACCATCGTCATCGAGGGCGGTGTCATCTCCGACCACAAGGGCATCAACCTGCCCGGCGCGGCGGTCAACGTCCCCGCCCTGTCCGAGAAGGACGTGGAGGACCTCCGGTTCGCCCTGCGGATGGGCTGCGACCTGGTCGCCCTCTCCTTCGTCCGGGACGCCGAGGACGTCAAGGACGTCCACAAGGTGATGGACGAGGAGGGCCGCCGGGTCCCCGTCATCGCCAAGGTGGAGAAGCCGCAGGCGGTCGAGCACATGGAGGGCGTCGTCCTGGCGTTCGACGGTGTGATGGTGGCCCGTGGTGACCTCGCCGTCGAGTATCCGCTGGAGAAGGTCCCGATGGTGCAGAAGCGCCTCGTGGAGCTGTGCCGGCGCAACGCCAAGCCGGTGATCGTGGCGACCCAGATGATGGAGTCGATGATCACCAACTCCCGTCCGACCCGCGCCGAGGCGTCCGACGTCGCCAACGCGATCCTGGACGGTGCGGACGCGGTCATGCTGTCCGCCGAGTCCTCGGTCGGCGCGTACCCGATCGAGACGGTCAAGACGATGGCGAAGATCGTCGTCGCCGCCGAGGAGGAGCTCCTCTCCAAGGGCCTCCAGCCGCTCGTCCCGGGCAAGAAGCCGCGCACCCAGGGCGGAGCGGTCGCCCGCGCCGCCGCCGAGATCGCGGACTTCCTGAACGGCAAGGCGCTGGTCGCGTTCACCCAGTCCGGTGACACCGCCCGCCGTCTGTCCCGCTACCGCGCCGCGCAGCCGGTGCTCGCCTTCACCACGGAGGAGTCGACGCGCAACCAGCTCGCACTGAGCTGGGGCGTCGAGGCCCACGTCGTGCCGCACGTGGAGACCACCGACGCGATGGTCGACATGGTCGACGCCGAGCTGCTGAAGCTCGGTCGCTACAACGAGGGCGACACGATGATCATCACCGCCGGCTCGCCCCCCGGCGTCCCCGGCACCACCAACATGGTCCGCGTCCACCACGTGGGCGGCGGCGAGCGCGCCTGACGGCGCACGCCACCAGCGGAACGACGGCCGTGGGCCGCACACAAAAAGAAGGGCCCCGTCCCACCGTGGCAGCTTGTCGAGGCCACGAACGCGCGCGCCGCAGTCCACCACCTCAGCGCGTACAAGCTCG
>NZ_JBSFVR010000402.1:0-6535 GCF_053592415.1 Streptomyces sp. NPDC002690
GGCCGGGTGGCCCTCGGGATTTCGGCGTACCCGTGAACGGACGACCGCGTGGCCGGGCCCCGTCCACGGTTTCGGTCGAGGTCATGTCGGCCACTACCGCCGGGCGTCCATGGCGTCGGCGAGGCTCTTGGGCCGCATGTCGGTCCAGGACTCCTCGACGTGGGCCAGGCAGGCGGCGTGGGTGTCGGGGCCGTGGGTGACGGTCCACCCCTCGGGCACGTCCGCGAACCGTGGCCAGAGGGAGTGCTGGTTCTCGTCGTTGACGAGGACGAGGAAGGTGCCGTCCTGGTCGTCGAAGGGGTTGGTCATGTGTCGGTCCTCCTGAGGGGAAAGGGTGGTGCCGGGAAAGGGTGGTGTCACCGGGCGTCCGCGGTGGCGACGGCATCGCGGACGCCCGGGTGGTTCCGGAGGCGGCGGTTGCCCCGTGCCTCCGGAAGCCGTGGTCAGGCGCCTCGGGAAGCGGTGGTCGCTCCGGCGATCCGGGCGGCCAGGATCGGGCCGATCTGGGCCAGCGATCCCGCCTGGGTCATCTGGTCGTGCCGGGTGGTGATCTCGTGCGATTCGATCCGGCCCCCGATGTACGGGCGCCAGACCTCCGGGCCGGCGTCGTCGTCGCCCCGGCCGATCGTGGAGTTGAAGAGCAGCAGGTCCCCGTCGTACGTGCCGGGCACGAAGTCGACCGCCAGCTTCGCGTTGTTGATCATGATCTGGACGATCACCTCGACCTGCCGCTCGTTCAGCCCGGCCAGGGCGCTGCCCCGCCGGTTCAGTACCTCGGCGACCTCGGCGTAGGTGATGTCCCGGTCGCCCAGCTCGTCCGGGTCCACGTCGAGCACTCCGACGAGCACGTCGCGCACGGTGGGCACCGGCTCCTCCTCGAACCGCACGTCCTTCACCGGGTACGCGTCGAGGATCGCCAGCAGTGCGGTCCGCTCGCCGCGGGCCTGGAGTTCGCAGGCCAGCGCGTGGGCGATCAGCCCGCCCGCGGACCAGCCGAGCAGCAGATAGGGGCCCTGCGGCTGGATCTTCTGGACGTGGTCGGCGTAGTCGGACGCCATCTCCTCGTAGGACGTGGGCAGCGGCTCGGGCCGGCCGAGGCCGCGTGCCTGGAGCGCGTAGACCGGGTGCTGCGGGCCGAGGTGGTTCAGCAGCCCGCTGTACGACCAGCTGATGCCGCCGCCGGGGTGGACGCAGAACAGCGCGGGTTCCGTCCCGGTCGAGCGCAGGGGCAGCAGCACGTCCAGGGCGTCTTCCGGATCGTTCATGGCCAGGCGTTCGGTGAGTCCGGCCACGGTGGGCGCCTCGAACAGCAGGCGCAGGCCCAGCTCCAGGCCGAGGGTCTCGCGGACCCGGGAGGCCAGCCGCGCGGCCAGCAGCGAGTGACCGCCCAGGTCGAAGAAGCCCTCGTCGATGCCGACCTGGTCCCGGCCGAGGACTTCGGCGAAGAGGCCGCACAGGAGTTGCTCCTGCGGGGTCCGCGGTCCGCGCCCGGCGGCCGGCGCCCCGTAGTCGGGGGCGGGCAGGGCGGCCCGGTCGAGTTTGCCGTTGGCGGTCAGTGGCAGCGCCTCCACGGTGACGAACGCCGCCGGCACCATGTAGTCGGGGAGTTCCCGGCGCAGTCGGCCGGCCAGGTCCGCGCTTTCGGGCGCACCCTCAGGTGCGGCCACCAGGTAGGCGACCAGCCGCTTGTCCCCCGGCCGGTCCTCACGGGCGACCACGGCCGCCTGGGCGACGCCCGCGCAGCCCGCCAGTACCGCCTCGATCTCTCCGGGCTCGATCCGCAGTCCGCGCAGCTTGACCTGGTGGTCGACGCGTCCGGCGAACTCCAGCGTGCCGTCGGGGAGCCACCAGGCGAGGTCGCCGGTGCGGTACATGCGGCTCCCGGGCGGGCCGTACGGGTCGGCGGTGAAGCGCTCCGCCGTGAGGCCGGCCCGGCCGAAGTAGCCGCGGGCCACGCCCGTTCCCGCGAGGTACAGCTCACCGACCATGCCCGTCGGCACCGGCCGCAGCCGGTCGTCGAGCACGTAGGTGCGCATGTTCGCCATCGGCGGGCCGATCGGCACGGTCGCGGCGTGCTCGGGGAGTTCGCGTACCCGGTGGCAGGTGGCCAGGGTGGTGGCCTCGGTGGGGCCGTAGCCGTTGACCACCTCGATGCCGGGGCAGGCCGTGAGGACCCGGGCGGCGGCGGCCGGGGAGACCACGTCGCCGCCGGTCCACACCTCGCGCACCCCGGCGAGCAGACCCGGACGTTCCTCGGCGACCAGCCGGAACAGTCCGGCGGTCAGCCACAGCCCGGTCACCCCGTGCGTGGTGATCGTGTGGTGCAGCAGGTCGAGGTCGATCCGCTCGGGCGGCGCGACCACGATCCGGCCGCCGTTCAGCAGCGGGACCCAGAGTTCGTAGGTCGAGAGGTCGAAGGCGGTCGGGGAGTGCATCAGCACCCGCTCGTGTCCGCCGCCGCGCCACTCGGGGCTCAGCGCGAGGCCCACCACGTCCCGGTGGGTGACGGCCACGCCCTTCGGCCGCCCGGTCGAACCGGAGGTGTACATGATGTACGCCACCTGGTCCTCCCGGCACGGCACCTCGACTCCGTACGGGCGGTCTCCTACGGACGGCGCCGGAGCGGACTGCACCAGGGCGGTGAGCACCTCCTCGGTGAGTACGACGGTCGCTCCGCTCTCCCGCAGGATCAGGTCGATCCGGGAGGAGGGGAAGCGCGAGTCCAGCGGTACGTAGGCGCCGCCGGCCTTGATGATCGCCAGGATCGCCACGACCAGCTCCGCCGAGCGGTCCAGCAGGACCGCGACCGGCGTCTCGGGCCGTACGCCCTGGCGGATCAGCGCGCTCGCCACGTGGTCGGCCCGCAGGTCGAGTTCCGCGTAGGTCAGCTCGGTTCCGCCCGCCACGACCGCCACCGCGTCCGGGGTGGCCCGCACCTGGCGGGCGAAGAGCTCCGGCACCGAGGCCGAGGGCAGCTCCGCGGCCGTGTCGTTGACCTCGTACAGCAGCCGGTGGCGTTCCTCGTCGGACATGAGGTCGATCCGGCTGATCGGGCGGTCCGGGTCGGCGACCGCCGCGCGCAGCAGGCGGGCCCAGCGCTCGAACAGCAGCTCCACGGTGGACGCGTCGAAGAGGTCGGTGGCGTACTCCACCGCGCCGATCAGTCCGTCGGCGCGGCCGTCCTGGCGGAACCGCTCGGCCAGGCTGAACGTCAGGTCGACGCGTGCGGTCCCGGTCGGGGCCGCCACGTGTCCCGTCTCCAGCCCCGGCAGCGCGAACTCGCCGAGCGGCGCGTTCTGCAGGGCCAGCATGACCTGGAACAGCGGGTGATGGGCCAGCGACCGGACCGGATTGGCCACCTCGACCAGGTACTCGAACGGCACGTCCTGGTGGTCGTACGCGGTGAGCGCCTTCTGCCGCACCCGGCCGAGCAGGTCGGCGAAGCCGGGGTCGCCCGAGGTGTCGGTGCGCAGCACCAGGGTGTTGACGAAGAAGCCGACGAGCTCGTCGAGCGCCTGGTCGGTCCGGCCGGCGATCGGGCTGCCGACCGGGATGTCCGTACCGGCACCGAGCCGGGTGAGCAGGGCGGCGAGACCGGCTTGCAGCACCATGAACATGCTGGCGCCGCGGGCGCCGGCCAGGTCGCGCAGGGCCTGGTGCAGTTCGGGGTCGAGCCGGACCACGACCCGGTCGCCCCGCTGGGAGGCCACCGGCGGCCGGGGCCGGTCGGCGGGCAGCTGCACCTGCTGCGGGATGCCCGCCAGCTCCTCCTTCCAGTAGCCGAGTTGCCGGGCGAACAGGCTGTCCGGGTCGTCGGCGTCGCCGAGCAGGTCGCGCTGCCAGCGGGTGTAGTCGGCGTACTGCACCGGCAGCGGGGACCACGTAGGCTCCTCGCCCCGGCAGTGCGCCGCGTAGGCCGTCGCCAGGTCGCCGGAGAGCGGTCCCATCGACCAGCCGTCCGCGGCGATGTGGTGCACCACGACGAGGAGTACGTGCCGGTCGGGGGCGAGCGCGTACAGCTCGGCCCGGACCGGCAGGTCCTCGGCCAGGTCGAACCCGTGCCGTGCCCCGTCCGCCAGGGCCTCGGCCAGCCGGCTCTCGTCGAGTTCGGTCACCGGGAGCGCCGGCTGCGCCCGCTCGGTGCTCAGCACGACCTGGTACGGGACTCCGTCGGTCTCGCGGAAGACGGTCCGCAGGCTCTCGTGCCGGCCGATCACGTCGGCGAGCGCGGCGCGCAGGGCGGAGCGGTCGAGGTCGCCGGTCAGGCTCAGCGCGAGCGGCATGTTGTACGTGGCGCTCGGCCCGTCCATCCGGTGCAGGAACCACAGGCGGCGCTGGGCGAAGGAGAGCTCGACCCGCTCGGGGCGGGGGCGGGCGGTCAGCGCGGGCCGCGCTGCTCCGGATCCGTCCAGCCGGGCCGCCAGCGCGGCCACGGTCGGGGTCTCGAACAGGGTCCGCACCTCCAGCTCGGCGCCGAGGGTCGCGCGGACCCGGGAGGCCAGCCGGGTCGCCAGCAGCGAGTGCCCGCCGAGGTCGAAGAAGCTGTCCTCGACCCCGACCTGTGCCAGCCCGAGCACCTCGGCGAAGAGTTCGGCGAGGAGTTGCTCCTGCGGGGTGCGCGGCGCCCGTCCGGCCACGGCGGCGCCGAGGTCGGGGGCGGGCAGTGCGCGGCGGTCGAGCTTGCCGCTGCCCGTCAACGGCAGCGTGTCCAGCGCCACGAACGCCGAGGGGACCAGGTAGTCGGGCAGCCGCCCGCGCAGCCAGTCGCGGAGTTCGCCCAGGAGGGCGCCGGTCCCCCGGCTGCCGGTCGGGCGGTTGGTCAGCGACGACAGCGCCCTGCCGGTGTCCCCGGCCGGCCGGTACGCCTCGACCGGGGAGCCGTGGAGGGTGCCCGGGTCGGCGAAGACGACGTCCAGGGCGTCGGTCGCGGTCGCCGACCAGGTGACCGCGACGACTCGGCCGAGCTCCCGCCCGAGGGCGTGGAACTCCTCCGGGTCGGGGACGCCGCTCTCCTCGGGGGTCTCCTCGGGGGCACGCAGTCGTTCCATCAGCTCCGCGGGCCGGGCGTCCCCGTCCTGCACCGCCCTGGCCAGGGCGGCTTCCCGCACCACACGGCGGTTCGGCACCCCGGTGAGCCGCAGCAGGTCGGGGGCGTGCTGCTGGGCGAGCAGTTCACGCAGTTCGGCCGGCGCGGTGATCTGCCGCCCCCACGCCAGCTCGACGGACCGGCCCGGTGCCTGTGGGGCGGCCGGTGTGCCGTGCAGCGTCACGTCGTAGCGGTAACGGGAGAGTTCGTTGTGGTGCAGGCCGCGCTTGACGTCCACGGCCACCGCGCCGATGTCCGTGCCGTGGGTCCGCAGCGCGGTGAAGAAGTCCGGGTCGACCAGGAGCTCCTTCTCCACCCTGACGGCCTGCTCCACCGCGCGGCGCAGGGCCTCGGCGTCGGTGCCGTCGCCGGTCCTGTGCAGAGCGACGGCGGTGGCCAGCGGGCGCAGCAGCCGCAGGTTGCGGACGTCGCCGATGAAGAGCGCTCCGCCGGGGGCGAGCAGCCCCGTCAGCTTTCCGATCACGTCGGCGAGGTAGTCGGCGGACGGGAAGTACTGCACCACCGAGTTGATCACGATGGTGTCGAACTCCCCGACGGGCAGCCCTTCGGTGTCGTGCGCCGGACGGGTCTGGAGCACCACGCGCCCGGTCAGCCCTTCCTCGCCCGCCACTTGGGCCGTCAGGGCGTCGATCGCGGTGGCGGAGAAGTCGGTCGCCCAGTAGGTCTCGCAGTGGGGCGCGACCTGCGAGAGCAACAGGCCGGTACCGACACCGACTTCCAGCACCCGGCGCGGGCGCAGGGCCAGGATGCGGGCCACGGTGGCGTCCCGCCACTCCCGCATCTGCTCGACCGGGATCGGGCCGGAGTCGTAACTGCTGTTCCAGCCGACGAAGTTGTGGCCGAAGGCCGCTTCCTCGGGGGCGATGGGCAGGGCGTCGTAGATGTCCTGCCACTCGCCGACGTGGTCCGCTTCCAGCCCGTCGTCCCGGGCCGCGTCCTGGCGCGGGACGACATAGCCGACGAGCCGGTCGTCCTGGGCCACGACGGCGGCCCGGGCGACGGCGGGGTGCTCGGCCAGCGCGGCCTCGACCTCGCCGGGCTCGACCCGGAAGCCACGGACCTTCACCTGGTCGTCGGCTCGGCCGGCGTACTCCAGCTGGCCGTCGACCCGGCGGCGCACCAGGTCGCCGGTGCGGTACATGCGCTCGCCCGGTACGAACGGGCAGGCGACGAACCGTCCGGCCGTCAGGCCGGGCCGGTTCAGGTAGCCGCGTGCCAGGCCCGCACCCGCGACGTACAGCTCCCCGGTGACGCCGGTCGGCACCGGCCGCAGCCGGTCGTCCAGCACGTACACCCGGGCGTTGGCGATCGGCCGGCCGATCGGCGGCACGCCGGGTGCCGGGGAGAGCGGGTCGCTCATGGTCGCGCACACGGTCGTCTCGGTCGGGCCGTAGGCGTTGACCATCCGGCGTCCGGGGGCCCAGCGGG
>NZ_JBSFVR010000403.1:0-6523 GCF_053592415.1 Streptomyces sp. NPDC002690
TGCAGGGGGGACCCTGTGGGAGAGTAGGACGCCGCCGAACAATTTTTCCGGGAGACCCCCGTGCCTTTGGGCACGGGGGTTTTCTGCGTTTACGGCAATATCTTGGACGCGGAGTGCTCGCCCTGTTCCTGTCCCTCCTCCGGCAAGCCGCCGGGAGACGGAACGAGAACAGGGCGCATCGCGTCAGAGCCGACCGGCTGCCTTCAGTGCGAGGTAGGCATCGGCCAGTGCCGGCGCCAGGCTCTCCGGCAGCGCGTCCACCACGACGGCACCGTGACGCTGGAGCTGTTCCGAGATGTGCAGGCGCTGGGCCTGGGTACGTCTGCCTGCCGCTGCCTCGTAGACGGATTCCGCGGAACCCCTGCGGTGTGTCATCTCCTCGACCCTGGGGTCGCCCACGGCCGCCACGATCACGGTGTGGCGCCTGGTGAGCTGCGGAAGGACCGTGAGCAGGCCCTCTTCAGCGGGGGCCCCGTCCAGTGTCGTCAGCAGCACGATCAGCGACCGTTTCGGAGCGGCGGCCAGAGCGGCGGTGCTCATGCCGCGGGTGTCCGTCTCGACCAGCTCGGGTTCCAGCGTCGCCATGGCGTCGACCACCTTCGCCAGCACCCCTGCGCCGGACGTGCGGACCTGAGCCCGCACCTGCCGGTCGTAGGCGAGGAGATTGACCTGGTCTCCAGCCCGCCCGGCCAGTGCGGTGAGCAGCAGAGCGGCATCCATCGCGGCGTCGAGCCGAGGCATGTCACCGACCCGGCCGGCCGAGGTGCGGCCGGTGTCGAGGACGATCAGGATGTGCCGGTCCCGTTCGGGGCGCCAGGTCCGCACGGCCACCGCGGTCTGCCGTGCCGTGGCTCGCCAGTCGATGGACCGGGTGTCGTCACCCGGCACGTACGGACGGAGACTGTCGAACTCGGTCCCCTGGCCACGGCTGAGCGTGCTCGTGCGCCCGTCGAGGTCGCGTAGACGCGCCAGACGGGAGGGCAGGTGCTTGCGGCTGGAGAAGGGTGGGAAGACCCGCACGTTCCACGGAACCCGGTGGTACCCCTGGCGCGACACCAGTCCCAGAGGGCCCGACGACCTGACAGTCACTCGATCGGGGACACGATCCCCTCGCCGCGTCGGCCGGAGCAGCACGGTGAGCAGCTTGGACTCGCCGGCCGCGACGGAGACCGGGTGCCGGGCCCCGCCGGTCTCCGCGACCGTGGCTCCACTGCTCGGGGACCAGGCGTCGCGGAGCTCGGCACGCAGACGCCGACGCGAGCTGTTGGTCACGGTGAGTTGCACCGAAGCGCTGTCACCAAGTCGAACTGATGTGTCACCAGATCGAGTGAAGCGCAGGCTTCGCACTGGCGCGGCCAGGGCGTAGTCGCACAGAATGGCTAGCGAGAGGGGGGCATTGACCGCGAGCATCCCGGCCCAGCTGGGGGCCAGGACGCCTACAGGCAGTGACCCCACAGCGGCCAGCAGCGCGGCTCTTCCGGTGAGGGGCATGGTCACCGCCTCATCGGGGGACGGGCACGAAAGCGAGGACCGAGGTGATGACGGCGTCCGGAGTGACGCCCTCCATCTCGGCTTCGGGCCGCAGTTGGATGCGATGACGGAGTGCGGGCAGGGCGAGGGCTTTCACGTCGTCGGGGATGACGTAGTCCCTGCCGGTGAGCCAGGCCCACGCACGGGCGGCGGACAGCAGCGCGGTGGCGCCGCGGGGGGAGACACCGAGAGCGAGTGAGGGGGACTCGCGGGTGGCACGGCACAGGTCGACGACATAACCGGCGACCTCCGGAGAGACCGCGGTCTGGGCGACCGCGTCACGGGCGGCCTCCAGGTCGGCCGGACCCGCGACGGGGGATATGCCCGCCGCCTTCAGGTCACGCGGGTTGAAACCCTGGGCGTGACGGGTGAGGACGTTGATCTCTTCCTCCCGGGTGGGGAGAGGAACCGTCAGCTTCAGCAGGAAGCGGTCCAGTTGGGCCTCGGGGAGGGGGTAGGTGCCCTCGTACTCCACCGGGTTCTGGGTCGCGACGACGAGGAAGGGGTCGGGAAGTGGGCGAGGTGTCCCGTCCACACTGACCTGACGCTCCTCCATGGCCTCCAGGAGGGAGGACTGAGTCTTCGGAGGCGTGCGGTTGATCTCGTCGGCGATCAGCAGATTGGTGAAGACCGGACCTGCCTGGAAGGAGAACTCGGCGGTACGGGCGTCGTAGACGAGCGATCCCGTGACGTCGCTGGGCATCAGGTCGGGGGTGAACTGAACACGTTTGGTGTCGAGTTCGAGAGAGGCGGCCAAGGCCCGGACCAGCAAGGTCTTGGCCACACCGGGGACGCCCTCAAGGAGGACGTGTCCCCGGCAGAGCAGAGCGACGACGAGTCCGGTGACGGCCGGGTCCTGACCGACCACGGCCTTGGCGATCTCGGAGCGCAGGGCTTCGAGTGATGCGCGGGCGGCGTCGGAGTTCGTAGGGGCCGCGAAGGTCCCTGATATCGCCGGGGTCGGGGCGCTCATGAGGTGCGTACCTCTCTTTCGAGGGCGTCGAGTTGGTCGGCCAGGCGTACAAGTGCGCTGTCGTCGTCCGGAGTCGGGCCGAAGAGCAGGGCGTCGAGTGCGGTGCCGGCGGGAAGCCGGGCGGAGAGTGCGGGGACGAGGACGTCCGAGGAGTGCGCTTCGCGGGGGGAGATCCCCACGAGCGGAGCGAGGCGGGTGCGTGCCGACTCGCGGAGCAGGGCGGCGGCACGGTCACGTGCGCCGGCCCTTTGGTACAGGCGGGCATGACCCTCCGTCGCTTCGGAGGCGTGGACGGCGACCGGCAGCCTCTCGGCCACCAGCGGGCCGAATCTGCGACCGCGCCAAGCGGCCGCGAGGAGCGCGGCGACGGCGAGTTGGAGCGTGCCCCACAACCAGCCGGAGGGGACCAGGTCGAAGAATCCGCCCTGGTCGTCGCCGGAGCCCCCGTCGGTCTCGTCGCCCTGCCGGGAGTCACCGTCGGCCCGCTGATTCCGGCCGGGGTCACCGGCAGCGGTGTGCCCCTGCGCGCTTTCGTCATCGGTCGGCCGGTCCCGGCCGGTCTCACCACCGTCATCCGTGTCACGACCGTT
Organism: Streptomyces sp. NPDC002690; assembly: GCF_053592415.1. Classification (NCBI taxonomy): domain Bacteria; kingdom Bacillati; phylum Actinomycetota; class Actinomycetes; order Kitasatosporales; family Streptomycetaceae; genus Streptomyces; species Streptomyces sp. NPDC002690. Next base: position 3,094 of record NZ_JBSFVR010000403.1, read on the forward strand.
CTCCGAGGCGGAGGGGTCGGCGAGAGAAGGGAGGTACCAGGCGAGATGAGTACGGGAGCCGAGGAGTTGCAGGGCGAGCGAGGCGTTGCCCTCGTGGGCGAGGCGCCGGTTGACCAGGATGTCCGGGGAGCCGAGCAGGACGGTCTCGCCGTCGTGCCGCGGGACGACGAGGAGCGGGGTGAGGTCGTGGGCCGGGTAGCAGCCGGTGGCTCCGGGGCCCTCCGCTTCGTACGTGACCCCGCCCAGGTCGGCCGGGCCCGCCCGGCGCGCGGCCGGCAACGAACACGCGGGTTCACGTGTGGTCACCTTGACGGTGGGGCCGACGCGCACCCCCGGGGCGAGCGCGGGCACGGACGGAGATCCCGGGGCGAGCAGGACGGTGCGGCCCCCGGAGCCGGAGACGGCCTTCCACAGGCGCTCCTGCTGGTACTCGGTGAGCAGGTCCGGCCGGGTGACCAGGAGCGTGCTGTCGGGGCCGGCCGTGGAGACGGCATCGTCGAGCGTGGTGACCACGTCGACGCTGACGCCGCGTTGTCCGAGGAGCTCCGCCAGGGCTCTGCTGCCCTCCGGATCCGCCGACCGGGGGTCGAGCATCCCGTGTCGGGAGCCGGACTGCAGAGCGGCGATGGTGACACCACCGACGACCAGGACGAGCAGGGCCAGCAGGAGGCCGCGGGCCCGCTTCCAGAGCTGCGCGGGGGTCGCGGACAGGGACGTGGACCCGGACGCGGCGCCCGTGACCGCCGGGACGGAGTCAGCAGGGCTGCCCGGAGAGCCGGGGACGGTATCCGCGCCCCCGGCAGGGGAGGCGGTCTTCGTGGGACCGGTCATCCGGCGGCTCCCGTCCTGATGGCGGCACCAGCGGTCGTCGGCCGCGTCGCTTCGAGGTCGTCGTCGAGTGCGCGGACGGTCGAGTACGCGCTCTCGTCGGCCGTACGGCCGCCGTACGTGAGTGCGTCGAAGGTGTGGGCCGCCGCGCGCAGACGGGCCGCGTGGTCCGGCAGCCTGCGTCCGGCCGCCTCGGCCGCCTCGTCGGCCGTGTGGCCGGGGCGGGGGGCGAGCAGCGCGCGCTCCTCCAGGGAGCGGACGATCGCGCGGGTGCGTTCCTGGACCGCCTCGGTCCAGCGGAGAGCTTCCGCGTGCGTCTCGGCGGCGGCGCGGTGCGCGGCCGCGCCGCGCGGACCGCTCTCCCGGAAAAGGGGTTTCGCCGAGACGGCCGGCCGACGCGGTGTGCCCAGCCGCCACCAGAGGGCGGCCACCAGGCCGAAAGCCAGGAGTACCAGGACGAGGATGCCCAGCGGCCCCCCGGGCACGACGCCGGAGACCTTGTCGAAGAGCTCGCCGACCCAGTCCCGGCAGGCGTCGAAAGCCCGTCTCAGCAGGCCGGGGTCGTTTTCGTGGTACATCCCTTCGGACAGTTCCTTCTCGGCCGCCTCCCTCGCGGGAACCCGTGGCGTGTCCACGGGTATGTCCGCGAGTCTCGGCCCGGCCCACAGCTGTGGGCCTGACGTGATGGTGCCCCCCGCCCCCGTCATGCCATCAGCCTCCGTTGGACGCGTATCCGGGGAGCCCGGCCGCCCGGCCGAGTTCCAGGTCGAGAGCTTCGCGCCGGATGCGCTGGTCGATGTAGAGCAGGGAGATCACACCCGAGACGAAGGGGTACGTCAGCATCGAGATGAGCACGCCGCCGAGGCTCGACACGAGGAGGAAGGGCCAGCCGGTCGGAGTCGGATCGGAGCTGAAGAGCCCGTTGGAGACGCCGCCGTCGACGGAGAACCCGATCAGGGCGAAGGGGATACCGATGATCACGGACACGATGGCGACGCAGAGACAGGTGAGCGCCAGAATGCCGAAGATCCGCCACCAGGCTCCCCGTACCAGCTTCGACGACCGGCGCAGGGCCTGACCCACCGACTGACGTTCCAGCATCAGGGCCGGGGCAGAGAGGCAGAAGAGCGTCATCAGCCAGAGGGCCACCACGGAGGCGACGGGGAATCCGAGCACGATGAGGCCGGCACCGGCCGCGGAGCCGACGAGCAGCCCCGGAGCCAGACCCACCGCCATGATCGCCACGATCGCCACCGCGAGCAGCAGCGCCAGTCCCACCACTCTCAGGATTCGGGGGCGGGCCTCCGCCCGGACCTCGGCCAGTGTGACGGGGCGGCCGAGCACCGAGCGGCTGACCACGACGCTGAGCACCGACGCGGTGAAGAGGACGGCGGCCGTGCTGAGAACGGCGCTCGGCGCGCTCGAGACGAGCAGGGACCGCATCGCGTCGATGGACTGGCGCAGGACCTCGCTCTCGGAGGCGTTCTGGTCGATCGTGACCGGTTCGGGGAGCAGGAAACGCTCGATCAGGAGGGAGACGACCTGCACGACGACGGCGACCACCAGGCTGATTCCCAGCGCGGTGCGCCAGTGGGTGCGCATGGTCGAGACCGACCCGTCGAGTACCTCACCGACACTCAGCGGACGGAGGGGGACGACGCCCGGCTTGGGCGCCAACGGAGTGCGGCCCCAGCCTTGGTAGCCGACCCAGCCCTGGGGGGCCGGGTTGCCCCATCCCTGGTAGCCGCCGGGGTTCTGGTTGCCTCCCCGGCCCGGCGGCGGGGGCGGCGCCCCCGGCCCGGGTGCGGACGAAGCCGGGGCGGACCACTGGCCGGGCGGTGGCTGGGTGGGAGACCACTGGCCCGCCGCACCGGTCCCGCTCGCGCCGGCGGGGTTCGCGCCGGTCGGGTTCGTGTCCGCAGGGTTCGCGTCGGCAGGGTTCGCGTCGGCGGGATTCCCCTCTGCGGGCCGTGGGCCGGCAGGCGGTTCGGAGTCGACCGGTCCGGCAGGGCGGGGTACGCCCGCGCCCCGTTCGTCGGAGGGGGCGGATCCGGGCGGGGCCCAGCCCGGAGAGTCGTTCATTCTGGCTCCTTCACCGTCCTGACCGCGCATCGGGGCGGCAGGTTGGCAGCCATCGTGCCACGCGGGACACAAGTGCGTTCGAGGTGCTTCTGGTTGGCACCTTCATATGTGGCCCTCCCAGCGGGCAGACTGGGCGGATGGCTGAACAGGACGCGCAACCGCCGGTGGGCAGCGAGCCCTCCGCGCTTCCCGTGCTCCGCTGGGACGAGCCCCCCGAGGGCCCCGTCCTGGTGCTGCTCGACCAGACCCGGCTTCCCGCCGAGGAGGTCGAGCTGGTGTGCACCGACGCTCCCGCGCTGGTGCGGGCGATCCAGACGCTGGCGGTGCGCGGGGCACCGTTGCTGGGCATCGCCGGTGCGTACGGCGTGGCCCTCGCGGCGGTCCGGGGATACGACGTGGACGAAGCCGCGGAATTGCTGGCCACGGCGCGGCCCACCGCGGTGGTACGGCCCGGTGAACTCGACGACGTCGGCGAGCGGGCCGGCCGTGTCCTGCTGCACGGCGCCCCGGTCGACGTGGC
>NZ_JBSFVR010000404.1:0-6502 GCF_053592415.1 Streptomyces sp. NPDC002690
CATCGGGTGGGCGGCCGTACCGCTCGGTGAACTCCACGACACCCTCGCCCGCAAGGCCCTCGACTCCGCCGGGGTGCGCACCCGACTGCGCGCCACGGCGCCCGGCCGCCGCGCCCCGCACGGCGCCCACGGCCGGCCCTCCACCCCGCGCGACAAGTGGCACGCCTTCAAGGAATCGCCGTACTTCCCCGCGACCGTGCTGCTGTTCATCCTCGCCGCCGCGGCGGGCCTCTTCGCCGGGTCGTACACCTACGCCATGGCCAACCCCACCCCGCACCGGATCCCCGCCGCCGTGATCGGCCAGCCCGCTCCGCCGCGCGGCACAGCGTTCGTGGCAGGAATGGAGAAGGCCCTGGACACCTCCCTGGTCCTGCACGAGTACGACACGATGGCCGAGGCCGACGAAGCGCTCCAGGAGCAACGCGTCTTCACCATCCTGCGCGCCGACGACGACCGGGTGCACCTCGACGTCGCGGCGGCCTCCGGCGCCTCGGTGGCCCAGCTTCTCGCCGAGGCGGGGGAGAAGGTGGGCAAGGCGGTCGGGGTCCCGGTCACCGTCCGGGACGTCAAGCCCCTCCAGCCCGGCGACCCCCGAGGACTCGCGCTCTTCTACATCTCGCTCGCCGCCGTCATCCTCGGCTTCGTCGGAGCCATCCAGCTCAGCGTCCACGCCCGCAGCCTGAACCCGCTGGAGCGCATCCTCTTCACCGTCGCCCACGCGCTGCTCGGAGGGTTCGCCATCGCCGCCGTGGTGGACTGGGGGCTCGGGGCACTGGACCTGCCCTTCCTCCAGTCCTGGCTGATCCTGGCCTACACGATGTTCACCTGCGCCATGGTCTTCACCATGTTCAACACCCTCATCGGGCGCTGGGCGATGCTTCCGACCTGGGGCGTCATGGTGCTGCTCGGCAACCCGTCGTCCGGCGGCGCCGTCTCCTGGCCGCTGCTGCCGTCACTGCTCGGGCACATCGGCCGCTGGCTGCCCCCGGGCGCCTCCGTCAACGCCCAGCACACCGCCGTCTACTACCACGGGCACCAGTTCCTCTTCCCCTATCTGGTGCTCGGCGTCTGGGCCCTCGTCTCCTGCGCCGTGTTCTGGACCTGGCGCCACCGCCACCCCGGCGGCCGGCCGAAGGAGCCCGAGCACGCGGCGGCACCCGGATGAACACCCCGGGCTCGGTCGAACGTCAGACACGGCCCAAGCGCAACTGCTCCTCCTCCACGATGAGCCGGGCCAGCGTTCCGTCCGACACGTCCACGGCCTCGGGCACGGCCTCGGCGAGGTCGCTGCGCCGGGCGTACGCGTCGAACGCCCGGTCCTTGCGCGCCAACAGCGTCATCATCCGCTGGTCGACGCTGTCCGCCGTGAGCAGCCGGTGCACCTGGACGGCGCGTATCTGACCCATCCGGTGCGCCCGGGCCACCGCCTGGTGCTCCAGGGTGGGTTTGATCTGCGGCTCGCAGAGGATGACCACGGAGGCGGCCTGCATGTTCAGCCCGGTGCCGCCCGTCTGGATCTGGCTCAGCAGCACCGCGTGGCCGCGTGCCGCCCCGAAGGCATCCACCAGCTCCTGACGGCGGGCCGCCGGAACATTTCCGGCCAACGGTCCGAACACGTCGTCGCCGAGGGCCGCGCGCACGGTCGCCAGCACGTCGCGGAAGTACGAGAACACCACCACCTTGTGCCCGTTCGCGGCGGCCTCGGCGACCAGCTCCCGCAGCCGCGCCAGCTTCGCCGACGCCTCCGGTACCGCGTACGCCGCCCGGCGCATCCGCATGAAGTGGCCCTCGTCCACCGCGGCGCGGTAGGCGCCGAGGTCCGCCTCGCTGAACTCCACCCACTCGTCGGCCCGGACCAGGGCGGGCAGTTCGGTCAGGACGTCCTCCTGGTTGCGCCGGAGGTAGGCGGGCGCGACGGCGCGGCGGAAGGCGAGCGAACCGGCGGCGCCGTGCGTGGTGTCGACCGAGGGAGCGAGCTCGGGGCGGAGCAGCCGGATCAGACTGCGGAACTCCGCCACCCGGTTCTCCATCGGCGTGCCGGTGAGGAAAAGGACGTGTTCGGCCCGGTCCGCCCACCCGGCGACCGCCCGTGACCTGCGGGTGTCGGGGTTCTTCACGTAGTGCGCCTCGTCGACGACGAGCATGGCCGGCCGCACCCCCGCCCCCGCGTCCGCCAGGGCGTGGAGCGCGTCGAAGGTGGTGAGCGCGACCCCGCCCGAGTGCCGCCACTGGGCGAACGCGTCCTCCCGGTCGGGGCCGTGGACGGGCAGCACGCTCAGCGTGGAGCGCGCGCGGATCTCCCGGGTCCAGTTGATGAGCACGCTCGCCGGGCACACCACCAGGAAGTGGCGCTCCCCGCCCGCCGCCAAGTGCGCGAGCGCGGCGATGGCCTGGACCGTCTTGCCCAGCCCCATCTCGTCCCCGAGCACCACCCGCTTCTGGGCGAGCGCGAACCGGGCCCCGAACGACTGGTAGCCGCGCAGCGACACCCGCAACCGTGTGTCGTCCAGCCGCAGTCCGCGTACCCGGTCCGCGATGGTGGCGGGCAGGAACCCCTCGGCGGCGTCCCGGTCCGGACCCGTTCCCGACAGTTCGGCCAGCAGGCCGTAGTACTCCGCCGGCCGCAGCTCGAAGTCGACCCAGGCCGCCGCGTCCGGCTCCGGGGCCCGCAGCAGATCGACACACACCTGGCCGAAAAGGAGCGGGAGGCGCTGCTCCTCGGCCTGCGCCAGCACCGTACGCACGGTCTCCACCGCCACCGCGACCCGGCCGCGCGCCTGACGGCCGAGGAAGAGGGGGCGCAGCCGTCCTCTGGCCGGTGCCGCCGCGGCGAGGGGCTCCTCCAGGTGCCCGATCAGGCGCAGCGCCGCCTCGCGGGCCCGCCGCGCGTCGGGGCCCGCTTCGACCAGCCGGTGCAGGGCCACCACCAGCGCGGTGGTGGCAGGGTCCGGCGCGTCCGCGTCGAGGCGTACCGCGATCGTGTCGCGGACCGCGTGCGCGAGCTGCTCGGCGGCGGCCAGCGCCTGGTCGGCGGTCTGCGCCCCCACCCCGGGCAGCCTTCGGAGTTCGTACCGGCTCGCCGTGTGCACCGCGCCGACCGTGCGGAACCCCGCCTGTTCGAAGGCGGTGATGCGCAGCCGCCCCTCCGTCACGTCGCGGAGCCGTGCGACCGGGATCGCGTCCAGCTCCCGGCCGGTCAGGGAGCCGATGAGGGGATCGAGCACGGAGCGCACGGACTCCAGAGCCCGGTCGTGGTCGGTGGGCACCGCGCGGGCCGCTGCCAGCAGCACGTCCGCGTCCGCGAGCAGCGGCCGGACCGCCTTCCTGGCGCCCGTCGCGTCGTCCTGTGGCATGTACGTCCCTCTGTCCCACCGCCCCGCCCGTCGCACCGAATCCCAGGGTCGCGACGAGGCCCCCATGGTCCCACGGCCGGGTGACGGGAGGACGGCACCGCCCCGTCCGGATCGTGCCCCGGAGTTCCGCGACCGGTCGGCCGGTCCCGGAACTGCGACGTCCTGCCACCGGTGGCAGACTCGAAAAGCCAGGGATGCCCCTGCGCGAGAGCACGTCCACGACCTGTACCGACGAGTCAAGCGGGGCGGCAACGGGCCCTGCTGAAGGAGTGCAGCGCCATGCTCGACCCGACCTTCGTCCCCGGCGCGCCCAACTGGATCGACCTGGGCACGCCCGACCTCGACGGGGCGACCACCTTCTACCGCGGCCTGTTCGGATGGGACCTGGTACCCGGCGGTCCCGAGACCGGCGGCTACGGGATGTACACCCTGGACGGCCGGACCGTCGCGGGAGCGATGACCGTCACCGACGAGCAGGCCAAGCCGACGTGGTCGGTGTACTTCCAGTCCCCGGACGTGGACGCGACCGCCCGCGCGGTCGAGGCGGGCGGCGGAAACGTACCCTTCGCGCCCATGGACGTGCTGGAGTACGGCCGGATGGGCGGCTTCACCGACCCGGCGGGAGCCTACTTCGGCAGCTGGCAGCCCAAGCAGAACCCCGGACTCGGCGCGACCCAGGTGCCGGGCACGCTCATCTGGTCCGAGCTGTACACCCCGGACGTGGCGGCGGCGAAGGCGTTCTACGGAAGCGTCTTCGACTGGGACAGCGAGGCCACCGAATTTCCCGGCGGCACCTACACGATGGTCCGGCCCGCCGGTACGAAGGGCGAAGAGGCGTTCTTCGGCGGACTCGTCGGCCTGGACGAGGTGCCGAGCGAGGCCCGGTCGGGACCGCACTGGCTGCCGTACTTCCACGTCGACGACGTCGACGCGGCACTGGGCGACGCCGTCCGCCTCGGCGGGACCGTCACCCTGGGGCCGATGGACGTGGAGAAGGTCGGTGTGATGGCCAACGTCGACGACCCGTACGGAGCCTCCTTCGCCGTCATCAAGCCCGCCCCGATGGACTGAACCTTCACGTCACGCGCCGACGGAGGGCGTGGCCAGAAGTGGACGTTCAACGGATGTTTATTGACGGACGGCATGCTGGGCGCATGCTGACGAACACCACCACCGAGGACGCGCTCGCCTGGCAGGACACGGCCCTGTGCGCCCAGACCGGTCCCGAGTTCTTCTTCCCCGCGCCCGGCAGCTCGACCCGTGACGCGAAGCGGCTCTGCTTCGCCTGCGAGGGCCGCGTCGCGTGTCTGGAATACGCCCTCGCCAATGACGAGCGGTTCGGCGTCTGGGGAGGACTCTCGGAGAACGAGCGCGACCGGCTGCGCCGCTCCGGCCGCGAAAGCGCCTGACCGGAGCGGGCGGGAAGCGGGGAAGTCACGGGAGCGGCGGGAATCACGGCACTCCCGTGAGGGGTCCTCAGGCGGCCGGGATGCGGAAGGTCTTTCCGTACATCCGCCACTCCAGGGGAGCGGCCAGCTTGAAGTTCCCCTCGTCGAGGAATTTCATCTGCATGTCGTCGATCCGGGAGGTGTCGCGCCCGGTGCGCTTCGCCAGGATCGCCTTCCTGCTCGCGTCCAGGAAGATGTCGAGGTACTCCTCCTCGTCACCGCCCTCGGCCACCGTGTCGGCGTCCGACAGGGCCGCTTCCCGGATGCCGTAGAAGCCCGTCTTGCTGGTGTCGGGTCCGTGCAGCACCATCGCGTCGTAGTAGATGTACTGCCCGAGCGGTCCCAGCCCGTCGAGTTTCGCCTGCCGGACGGCCGGCTCGAAGTAGAGACGGTCGCGGGTCTCCTCCTGCGCCGCGCGGAACGCCTGGTCCTGGGAGGCCAGCTTCCAGGCGTCGGTGAACCCGGGGTCCAGTCCGTCGTGCGATCCGGAACCGTTCACCTTGCGCAGTGCCGGCAGGAAGGGCGCCAGCGGATTGTCCGGGTGCCCGGCGGTGAAGCGCTCCACGAGGTCCAGCATGTCGCTGGTGCCCGAGCAGAAACCGACGATCCCGGCGGTGTAGCCCAGGCCGTCCCCGGTGTCCTCGATCGCGCCGTACCGGCTCTGCCAGTCGAGGGTGGCGCTGTTCGCACTGGAGACCAGCTCCGACGCGATCTCCTTCATCGCCGGATCGGCGAGCCCCGGAGGCTGCTCCGCGATCTCCGCGTCCTCCTCGGCGCGGATGTCCGCAGCCGACTGCTTCTCCTCGCCGGACGTGGGCTGCCCGGTGTCGGAGGGCAGTTCGTCTCCGCTGCCTCCGAAGATCAGCGAGAGAGCGATGATGACCGGGGCGCCGACGAGGGCGAGACGTATGGCAGGTTTCACGCCGCACAGTGTAGGGCTGTTCACAGGAAACCCACTGGTCAGCCCCGGCGCGACCTCGGCAGGGGTGCTTTTGGGGTGATCCTCCCGGAGTGGTTGCCCTCGCTCGCCCGGTCACCGCACTGATCGCAGTCGGTAAAACCATGGCCCTGACCTGGCCCCCGCGCGGCAGAATCCTCCCATGACCGACAACCGGCCGCTGATCCTGGCCTGCGCCCTGCTCGACAGCCTCGACCCGCTTCCGTACCCCGCCCGCATGCGGGAACTGGCCGACCGTGCGCGACGGTTGGCGGACGCCGGTGAACTGGGGCCGGTGCTGGAGGAGCTGGAAGACGGTGACCCGTACGAACGTGGCGTCGCCGTCCTCGCGGCGGCATCGGGCGGCGACCGGGAGTGGGTGGCCCGGCACATCGCCGACGAGGACCCCTTCGTCCGGGGCCAGGCGCTGCGGGTGGCGGACGGGCTCGGCGTGCCCGACGCGGTGTTCGAGGACGCGGTGGCCGACGCACCGGCCGCCGTACGGCTCCAGCTGATCCGGGCAGTCGTCGCGGGCCGCCGCACCGGACTGGCCGACCGGCTGATCGTCTCCCTGCGCCGTACCTGGGGTGACGCGGAGGCGGCCCGGATGCTGCCCGGCTGCTCACCCGAGGTCGTGGAGGCACTCCTGCCGGAACTCTTCCACGCCCTGGCGAGCACGTCCAGCGCGGCGGGAATCCCCACGACGGGCGGCTGGAAGCCGCCGCCCCGGGCCGTGCCCAGGACCGTGCCGTCCTCGCCGATCA
>NZ_JBSFVR010000405.1:0-6457 GCF_053592415.1 Streptomyces sp. NPDC002690
CGAACGCGCGGCACCGTCGTGGTGTGCCCCGGTCGTACGTCCACCACGGCCGCGCCGCCGGCCGGCACCCCCTGAAAGCCCCGCACCACGCCAGCCGCGCGGTGCGGGGCCGGCGTGGTCCGGGTACCCGTGCCGCCCCGCTCGGCGTGGTCCGAGTGGGTGAGGCGGCGGGAGGCGGGGCGAGCGGAACGGCCCCGAGCCACAAGGCGCCTGATAGGAAGCTCGCGGCAGAGCAGATGATCAACGTGTCCCCGTTGGAGGACAGGTGCCCCACGCCCGGTTCGACACACCCCTACGCCGCCGCACGGACTCCCCCGAGTCCGCTGCCGGACCCGATACCGGCCCCGACCCCGACCCCGCCGCCACCAGCCCCGCCGCCCTCACCGGCGTGCCCGTCCGTCCCAACGGCCGCCGCCGGAGCGCCTTCCCTGCCGTCACCGTGGCGACCGTCCTCGGACTTGCCTTCGCCGCGGCCCCGTTCACCGCTCTCGCCGACTCCCCCGCGCACGTCACCCCGCGGCACGAGCGCGCGGTCCGGACGGCCGTCATGACCGGGCTGGACGATCCGGCGAAGAAAGAGATCGCCATGCAGTTGGTCTCCAGCGCGGAGAACTCCAGCCTGGACTGGCGGGACCAGTACAAGTACATCGAGGACATCGGCGACGGTCGCGGCTACACCGGCGGCATCGTCGGATTCTGCTCCGGCACCAGCGACATGCTGGGGGTCGTGGAGCTCTACACCGAGCGCGCCCCGGGCAACATCCTCGCGCCGTTCCTGCCCGCGCTGCGCGAGGTGGACGGCACCGACTCGCACGAGGGGCTCGGCTCCCGGTTCACCGCCGCGTGGGAGAAGGCCGCGCTGACCGACCCGGTCTTCCGCGGAGTTCAGGACGACGAGCGCGACCGGGTGTACTTCGACCCGGCGGTCAAGCAGGCGAAGGCCGACGGCCTCGGCACGCTGGGCCAGTTCGCGTACTACGACGCGCTCGTCATGCACGGCGAGGGTGACGACGGCGCGAGCTTCGGATCGATCCGCTCCAGAGCCCTCGGCAAGGCCCGGCCGCCGTCGGAGGGCGGCGACGAGACGGTGTATCTCGACGCCTACCTCGACGCGCGGGTGTGGGCCATGCGGCAGGAGGAGGCCCACTCCGACACCAGCAGGGTCGACACCGCGCAGCGGGTCTTCCTGCGGAACGGCAACCTCGGCCTGACCCCGCCGCTCGACTGGAAGGTGTACGGGGACAGTTACCACATCGGCTGACAGCACGTCGGCCGACGGCGACCGACGTCCTGCCGAGGCCGACCGGGACATTCGCCCGGCCTCGGCAAGGACCCCCGGCCGGGCGGATGCCCCGCCCCGAATCAGCCGCCGGCGACGAGGTGGGCGAGGCGCCGGGCCTCCTCGCGGGTCACGGCGGCGACAATGTCCTCGTCCACGGTCGTCAGCCGCCCGTTCTCCACGACCGGCCGGCCGCCGACGAGCGACAGGGTGACGGGGGCCGCCGCACCGAGGACGAGGGCCGCGACCGGGTCGGCGATGGAGGCGTGGGCGAGGGTGTCCATCCGCCAGAGCACCAGGTCGGCGAGCTTCCCGGCTTCGAGGGAGCCGATCTGTTCGGCGCGGCCCAGCACCCGGGCCCCGCCGTGCGTACCGAGACGCAATGCCTGACGTGCCGTCAAAGCCCGGTGCCGATGCGCCCCCAGACGGTTGACGAGCAGGGCGTTGCGCAGTTCGGTGTGGAGCTCGCCGGACTCGTTCGAGGCGGTCCCGTCGACGCCGAGGCCGACCGGAACTCCGGCCGCGATCATGTCCGGCACCCGGGCGATTCCGGCGGCGAGGCGGGCGTTGGAGGACGGGCAGTGCGCGACGCCCGTCCCGGTCCGGGCGAACGCGGCGATGTCCGAGTCGTTCATGTGGACGCAGTGGGCCATCCACACGTCCTCGCCGAGCCAGCCGGTGGACTCGAAGTAGTCGGTCGGCCCCATCCCGAACAACTCCTTGCAGAACTGCTCCTCCTCCACCGTCTCCGAGCCGTGGGTGTGCAGCCGCACCCCCATGGAGCGCGCCAACTCCGCTCCCTGTCGCATCAGTTCGGTGGACACGGAGAAGGGAGAACACGGCGCGACGGCGATCTGTGTCATCGCGCCGAACGACGGGTCGTGGTGGGCGTCGACGGTGGCGGCGGTGGCTTCGAGCGCGCCGTCGAGCGTCTCCACCGCGAAGTCCGGCGGCAGCCCGCCGTCCCTCTCCCCCCGGTCCATGGAACCTCGCGCGAGGGTGAACCGTACGCCGGTGTCCCGGGCGGCCTCGATGATCGCCCCGGACAGGTCGCCGGAGCCCCGGGGGAAGACGTAGTGGTGGTCCATCGCGGTGGTGACGCCGCCGCGCGCCATCATCGCCAGGGAACCCTGCGCCGCCGCGCGGACCATGGGTTCGTCGATGCGTGCCCAGGTCGGGTAGAGGGCGACCAGCCAGTCGAAGAGGTTGTGGTCGGTGGCCAGGCCCCGGGTGATCCACTGGTAGAAGTGATGGTGGGTGTTGACGAGCCCGGGTGTGACCAGGTGACCGGTGCCGTCGATGCGACGGACCACGTTCGCCAGTCCCTCGGGAGCGCGGCCCGCGCCGACGGATTCGATGCGGTCGCCCGCGACGACGACATGGCCGCAGGCGTACTCGGTGTCGTGCGCGTCGACGGTGGCGACCGCGCAGTTCTCGATGACGAGGCGCGGGGTCCCTGCCGGATCGGTCATCGTGCTTCCTTCTGTGAGTGCCGGCTTCTGGGAGCCGGGCTTCTGGGAGTACCGGGCTTCCGGAGGCCGTACCTCTGCGAGAGCCGAGGGGTGAAGGCCGGTTCGTACGACGGCGGTTCACGGGAACGGGTCAGAGGTTGGTGAGGTCCACCGGGATCAACTGCGCGGCGCCTTCCCGCAGCACGGTGGCCTCGATCAGTCCGTAGGGGCGGTCCGCGGCGAGGTAGACGGCACCGTCCTCCGACGCGTTCTCCATTCCGAACGGCTCCAGATCCACCAGGAAATGGTGCTTGTTGGGCAGCGAGAAGCGGATCTCGTCGATCTCGTCGCGGTTCTCGACCACCCGGGCCCCCATCCGGTGCAGCGTCTGCTGGAGCGAGAGGGAGTGCGTCTCGGCGAACGCACGGAGCAGATGCGCGCGGGCCTGCTGCCAGGACTCCTCCCAGTGGGGCATCTCCTCGGTGTCCTCGGACCAGTTGTAGCGCCACCGGGCGCAGACGTCGGTCGCGAGAATGCGGTCGTACGCCTCCTTGAGGGTGGTGTAGCGGTCCTTCGCGTAGCCCCAGAACTCGGACGCGGTGGAGTTCAGCACGGTGAGTTCCTTCACCCCTGAGATCACCTCCCAGCGCTCGCCGTCGTAGGCGATCTGCGCGGTGCGCACCTCCTGGCCCTTGCGTACGAAGGAGTGGCGCGGGCGGTCCGGGCCGGTGGCGCCGGGGTCCTCGATCCGCTCCCAGGCGTACTCCTCGATCCGCACCCGCGCCCGGGTGATCGCCGGCTGGGAGCGGACGAAGTGCCGGGCGAGGTGGATGCCGAACTGTTCGGCGGAGTCGATGCCGTGCTCCCTGGCGAACGCGTACACCGTGTTCTTCATGGTGTCGGTCGGCAGCACGTGGGCGTTGTCTCCGGAGATGTGGACCTCGTCCAGGTCGCCGGAGAGCGAGACCGAGACGTTCAGGTCCTTGATGTGGTGGGTGCCGCCCTCCCGCACGATCTTGACGACGCGGTTCTCGGCCTTGCCGTACTGGTTCTGGCCGAGAACCACGGTGGGGGGCCGGGGGACGGCGGCCTCGGAGGGCTGCTGGGCGGAAGTGGTCATGGGTGCCGGACCTTTCTGCGGGAAGCGGAAGCGGCGCCGTCAGGGGTGCGGGCCCGGGGGCGTACGTAGGGGACGGTGGTACGAGCTGGCTGCGTCCGGGTACGGCGGGACCGCCCCGCCGCGGTGGGTGCGGTCCGCGACGAGGTGGCCGACGGCCCGGCGAGGGGCCTCAGCTCCCCCGGTAGACGGAGTAGCCGAACGGGCTGAGCAGCAGGGGTACGTGGTGGTGCTCACCGGGACGGACGGTGAAGGTGATCGCGACCTCGGGAAAGAACGTTCCGCCGTCGGCGGGCGGAGCGGTCGGTCCGTCGGTCTCCCGGGCGAAGTACGCGTCGGTGTCGAAGTCGAGGCGCACCTGGGCGGTGCCCTCGGGCAGGGCGGGCAGGTCCGCGCAGCGGCCGTCCGCGTCGGTCACCGAGCCGCCGAGCGGTTCCCAGCCGGCGGTGGGACCGGGGCGGGTGGCGAGGCGGACGGGGACGGAGGCCGCGGGGCGGCCGATGCTGGTGTCCAGGACGTGCGTGGACACCGAGGCGGTGATGTCGGTGCTCAGTACCGTCACTCCCCTTCGGTCAGCAGGCGGGTCAGCCGGATACGGTTGATCTTGCCCAGCTCGGTGCGCACGATCGTGTTCTCCCGCTCGGGCGTGTTCGCCGCGCGGGCCCGCAGGGCCTCGCGCATCTGCTCGCCGGTGGCGCCGGTGGCGCAGATCAGGAAGACGTGGCCGAAGCGCTCCTGGTAGGCCAGGTTCAGTTCGAGCATCTCGGCCCGGAGGGCTTCGGACGCGTCCGCCATCCCCCGCTGCTCCCGCGCGGACACCGGATCGCCGGGCTCGGGCCGCCCGATCGGTGGATGACCGGCCAGGGCCTCGGCGAGGTCCGCCCCGGCCAGCGCGGCGGTGGCCGCGTCGCTCGCGGTGAGCAGGGCGTCAGCGGTGGCGTAGGGGTGGAACGCGAGGAGGGCGGCGGACCATGCCTCGCTGGAGCAGATCTCGTGCAGTACGTCGGCGACTTCGTCGTGCGCCAGGGCGTTGAACCGGGCCAGGCCCGATGAGGAACTCGACGTCACGGAGCCTCCGCGCTGATCGTCGCTGTCACGTCGCTTGGCGTCGTGCGGGCTGCGAACAGCTAACGCTCCCGCCCGACACCTCGTCAACAGTTTGTTGAAATTGGCCGGTCGGGGCCGGTCAGGCTCCTCGCCGGGTCCGCCCTCAGTCGCCCTTCTCACGGTTGAGGTAGTTGTAGACGGTGAAGCGGCTGACTCCGAGGGCGCTCGCCACCGTCTCCACCCCGTGGCGTACGGCGAACGCTCCCCGGGCCTCCAGGGTGCGGACCACGGACTGCTTCGCCCGGCGGTCCAGTCCGGCCAGCGGCCCGCCGTACGTCCGCTCCATCGCGGAGAGGATGTGGTCCAGGGACTCCGAGAGCTGGGGCAGCCGTACGGCCAGAACGTCCCGGCCCTCCCAGGCGAGCACCACGTCGTCCGGCCGGGCCTGGGCGGCTTCCAGCAGTTCGCCCCCCATCGCCTCCACCAGCGGCTTCACGGCGGCGACCAGCGGGTGTTCGGGGGCGGGGTGTTCGGCGGGGTGTTCGGGGGCGGGTCCGGTGCTCACCGCTCCCCCTCGGCGATCACGTTGACCTGGAGCGATATCCGGGTGGCCCCGGCGTCGATGGTGCGCCGGAGCAGCGCGTCCACGGCGGCCAGCACCACCTCCGCGCCGCCCTCCGCGGTGTTGCCGAAGGGGCCGACGTCCACCGCGTCCAGCGGCGCGGCACCGATGACCTCACGGGCCACCACCGCGTGCGCGGGCGCCTCGTCGAGATCGAAGGGTTCGGTGGTGAATTCCACCCTCAGACGCACGGTGCCTCCCGGGAGTTCCGGCCGGCGTGCGGGCCGGCTCGGCCCCGACTTTAACGCGGCCCGGCGGCTGCCCCGGTTGCCCGGATCGACCGGAAACAGCACCGATCGCCTGACCCGGCGCCCCGTGGTGGAGGACGATGTGCGCAGGCGTACGGCGGCGGACGGAACGGAGCGGGCGAGGCCGTGGCTCCACCCTCCCGCGCACCGCGCCCCCTGCCCGAGACCCGCCCCGCCTCCCACCCCTCACCCCTCACCCCTCACCCCTCACCCACAGAACGCCGCGTCGCACCCGGGCGTCGGCGGAAGGAGACACTGTGGAGCCTGTGCTCGTGCGCTGCCCCCTCTGTCTGCGCGACCACGCGTTCGTGATCCCCGTCTACTCCTGCCCCTGCGGCGCCCCTACCGCCCTGCGCGCGGAACGCGGGGCACCCGCGACCCAGGTCACCCAGCGCGTCTGGGCGGACTTCTGGGTCACCGCGCGCTGCGACGCGTGCGGACGCGACGACACCTGGCCGCAGCCGGAGCTGGGTTGCCCCTGCGGTACGGTCCTGCGCGTCCCGGTCCGTACCGGGCCCTCCGCCGAACCCGGTCCTGGCACCGACGCGGCCCCGGAGCCCGGCGCCGGCACCGGCACGGATTCGGGAGACACCACCGGCGCGACGCCGCTGACCGTCCCAGGACCGGCGGCGCTTCTCCTGCGGGACGAAGATGCAGCGCGCCGGTTCCTGCTACATCTGCGAGGGCTGCGGC
>NZ_JBSFVR010000406.1:0-6449 GCF_053592415.1 Streptomyces sp. NPDC002690
GCCGGCCGGGCGCCCCGTGTATCAGGCGGCCGGGCCGGGCGGTCCGGGGACCGTCGACTCGCGGACGACGAGCCGGTAGCCGGGGCGCGGGCGCCGGGGTTCGCTCACCGGTGCGCCCCCGAGGCGTTCGACGAGGCTGTCCACCGCGAGTCGGGCGATGGCCTCCTTGTCGGGGGCGATGGTGGTGAGAGTGGTGGTGCCGTAGCGGCTTTCCTCGATGTCGTCGAAGCCGACGAAGGCGATGTCGTCCGGGACGGACAGCCCGCGCGCGGTGACGGTGCGCATGGCCCCGATCGCGATCAGGTCGTTGTAGGCGAAGACCGCGTCGGGCCGCTCGCCACGGTCGAGGAGCGACGCCATCGCGATGGCCCCGTCCTCACGCCCGAATCCGTCCGTGACCACGACCAGGGCCTCGTCCGGTTCGATACCGGCGGCCGTGAGCTCCTCGCGCCAGCCGCGCAACCGGAGGTGCGCGGGCTGGCGTTCGCGGCCGGTGCGGGATCCGAGGAAGGCGATCCTGCTGCGTCCGTGGTCGAGGAGGTGGCGTACCGCCGTGCGGGCGGCTGCGACGTTGTCGATGGCGATGTGGTCGTACGGCGCTTCGTACTCCCGCTCCCCCAGCAGGACCAGGGGGGCGGTCTCCTCGCGTGCCATCAGGTCCTCGGTCTCCAGATGGATCGGGCTCATGATGAGCCCGTCGATCACATGTGACCTGAACCCCTGGCTGACCAGCAGTTCCTTCTCGCGGAGCCCTGCCGTGTGGTCGACCAGCACGGTGTAGTCGTGCCGGGCGGCGGCGTCGACGACGGCTCCGGCCAGTTCGGCGAAGTACGGGTTGCCGAACTCGGGGACCGCCAGCGCGATGATGCCCGTACGGCCCTTGCGCAGGTGGCGGGCGGTGAGGTTCGGCCGGTAGCCGAGCTCGTCGATCGCCTGCTGCACTTTGGCCCGCATCTTCGGGGTGACGTGCTGATAGTTGTTGACCACGTTGGACACGGTCTTGATCGACACGCCCGCCCGCTGCGCGACGTCCTTGAGGCTGACGCCCACGGCACTCCTTCACTCGGTTCGGCTATGAGAAACGGCTCCGCTCACGTGGTTCTGCGGTTGCGCGACAGATAGCGCTGCGCCACCACGACAACGATAAGGAAGCCGCCGCTGACCACCGACTGGTAGGAGGAGTTGAGGGTACCGATCTGGTTGATCAGATTCTGGATGACGGCGAGCAGCAGCACGCCCCAGAGGGTTCCGCTGATCGATCCGGCGCCGCCGACCAGCAGCGTTCCGCCGATGACGACGGCGGAGATCGCGTCGAGCTCCATGCCCACGCCGACGATGGTGACGCCGGAGGTGAGCCGTGCCGCGCTCAGCGCGCCGGCGAGGCCGGCGAGCAGACCGCTCAGTGTGTAGACGAGGATCTTCGTCCGGGCGACGGGGAGACCCATCAGGGTCGCGGCGTCGCTGCTGCCGCCCACGGCGAAGATCGACTGTCCGAACGAGGTGCGCTGGAGAACGAGTCCGCCGATTCCGAAGAGCACGAGGGCGATCAGGAGCGGGTACCCGAAGCCCCAGACCGCGCCCTGTCCCAGCTCGGCGAAGGCCGAATCCTTCGGTACGAGGTAGGTGGTGCCGCCCTCGTCGGTGAGGGAGAGCAGCAGACCGCGGGCGCCGAGCAGGGTGGCGAGGGTGACGATGAAGGGGGCCATCCCTGCACGGGCGATGAGGAACCCGTTGAGCAGGCCGATCGCGGAGCAGACCACGAGCGGTACGAGCAGCGCGGGCAGGAATCCGTACTGCGAGGCCCAGGCGGCGAGGACGCCGCCCAGGGCGAAGACGGAGCCGACCGAGAGGTCGATGCCGCCGGTGATGATGACCATGGTCATGCCGAGGGCGACCACGGCGAGGAAGGACGCCTGCACGGTGACACCGCGGGCGTTGTCCAGGCTGTGGAACGCCGGGTACTTGATGGAGGCGCCGACGATCACCAGGACCAGCACGGCGAGGACGCCCTGGCGCTGGAGGATGTCGAGGAAGCGCTGTCCCGTGGTGGGGCCGGCGGAGCCGGCACCCGCCTGGTGACGGGGCTCGGGCGCCTTGGCCGGAGCGGGGGTCGCTTGCGGGGCCGTGGTCCGGGCCACCGGGGCGGAGGAGGTTTCGTTCATCGGGACCGGCGCTCCCGGGCGACGTAGACGGCGGCGATGATGATGGCAGCCTGGGCGATCTGGGCGGTGGAGTCGGGCAGGTCGTGCTTGACGAGGGTGGCGCGCAGGAGCTGCATCAGCAGGGCTCCGGCGACGGTGCCGAGCACGCGGACGGAACCGCCGGTGAGCGGGGTTCCGCCGACCACGACGGCGGTGATGGCGGAGAGCTCCATCAGGGTGCCGAGCGAGGACGGGTCACTGGCGGTGAGCCTGGCCGTGGCGAGCACGCCGGCCAGCGCGGCCAGCACGCCGCAGAGCACGTAGACGCCGATGAGGACGCGCTTGACGGGAAGTCCGGCAAGTTTGGCGGCGGCGCGGTTGCCGCCGACGGCGACGACCTGGCGGCCGAAGGTGGTGCGCCCGATCAGGAAGGCCACGGCGACGGCGAGGACGCCGGCGATGAGCACGACCAGCGGAATACCGAGGAAGGAGTCGGTGCCGAGCGCGAGCAGGTCGGGGTTTTCGATCTGCTTGAGCTGGCCGTCCGCCATCACCAGGGCGAGGCCGCGGCCGCCCACGAAGAGCGCGAGGGTGGCGACGATGGGCTGGAGCCCGACGAGCGAGACGAGCGATCCGTTGATCGCGCCGACGACCGCGCCGGCGAGCAGGGCGATACCGAGCGCCGGTACCAGCCCGTACCCGAGGTAGAGCGGGAGGAGGGCGGCGGCCACCGCCATGGTGGAGCCGACCGAGAGGTCGACGCCCTCGGTACCGATGACCAGGGCCATGCCCAGGGCGACGATGACGATCGGGGCGACCTGGACGAGCTGCGTGCGCAGGTTGTCGGTCGTCAGGAAGTGGTCGGTGAACAGCGCGTTGAAGAGCAGCAGCACCGCGACGGCCGCGTAGACGCCGTACTCCTGCCACCACGCGGGGGTGCGCAGCCGGGCCAGCGGGTTCGCTGCGGGCGGGGCCAGGGTGGCCTGGGTCATCGGGGTTCCTCCTGTGCGACCGGGGTCTTCTCCGGCGTGGCCGGCGCGTTCGTGGGCGACGCGTCCGGGACGTGGTCGGCGAGCACTTCGAGCAGCCGGCTCTCGGCCACCTCGTCGCCGGCGAGCTCGCCCGCCACGGCTCCGCCACGCAGGACGACGATGCGGTCGGCGCCCTCGATGAGCTCCTCGATGTCGGAGGAGATGAGCAGCACCGCCAGGCCTTCGCCCGCGAGTTCGTCGATGAGGCTCTGGACCTCCGCCTTGGCGCCGACGTCGATGCCCCGGGTGGGCTCGTCGAGCAGCAGGACCTTGGGCTCCAGGCAGAGCCAGCGGGCGATCAGCACCTTCTGCTGGTTGCCGCCGGAGAGTTCGCCGACCTTCTGCTCGGGGCTGGAGCACTTGATGCGCAGGCGCTTCATGAAGATCTCGACGACGCGGTCCTGCTTGGCGCGGGAGACGACTCCGGCCCGGGAGAGGCGGGGCATCGCGGCGAGCACGATGTTCTCGCGCACCGACAGACCGGGGATGATGCCCTCGGCCTTGCGGTCCTCGGGCAGGAGGCTGATGCCGGCCTTGATGGCGGCGGCCGGGGTGAGCCGGCCGAGCCTCTTGCCGTCGACGGTGATGTTCCCCGCGTCGACGTGCAGCGCGCCGGAGAGGGCCTTCGCCGTCTCGCTGCGGCCGGAGCCGAGGAGGCCACCGAGCCCGAGAACCTCTCCGCCGTACAGCTCCAGGGAGATGTCGTGGAGATGGTGGCGGCTGGAGACGCCGGACGCGGTGAGGACCGGCGTACGGGTGGTGTCGTGGCCGCCCTCGGTGAAGTTGGTGAGGCCCGACCGCTTGACCTCGGCCATGTCACGGCCGAGCATCATCGACACGAGCTGCATCCGGTTGAGGTCGGCGAGGTCGCCGGTGTGGATGTGGCGACCGTCGCGCAGCACGGTGACCCGGTCGCAGATGCGGTAGAGCTCGTCCATGCGGTGGCTGACGTAGAGGACGGCGATGCCGCGCTCACGGAGGTCGGCGATGACCCGGAAGAGCGTCTCGACCTCGCGGGGCTCCAGCGAGGAGGTGGGCTCGTCCATGATGACGACCTGGGCGTTGACCGAGACGGCACGCGCGAGCGCGACCATCTGCTGGGTGCCGATGCCGAGGGTGTTCAGCGGGCGCTTGGGGTCGACGCGGACGCCGAAGCCGTCGAGCAGCTCGGTCGTCTCGCGGTGCATCCGGCCGAAGTCGATCATCCCGACGCGGTTCTTGGGCTCGCGTCCGAGGAAGATGTTCCGCGCCACGCTCATCAGCGGGACGAGGTTGACCTCCTGGTAGATGGTGGAGATGCCGGCCTGCTGGGCCTCGAAGGGCCGGGCGAAGCGGACGGCTCCGCCGTTCATCCGGAGTTCGCCGCCGTCGGGCCGGTAGACCCCTGTGAGCACCTTGATGAGGGTGGACTTGCCGGCACCGTTCTCACCGACCAGGGCGTGGGTCTCCCCCGCCCTCAGGGAGAACGACACGTCGTCCAGGGCGACGACGCCGGGGAACCGCTTGCTGACGCCGCGGGCTTCGAGGACCGTACCGGCTTCCCGGGCGGGGCCCGGAGCGGATGCGACGGGCTCGGGCGGCTGGGTTACTGCTTCGGGTGGTGCCATGAATCCTGGCCTTCCAAGTTCCAAGGTGCCGAAAGGGCGGGCACGGGGGTGGATGGTCCCCCGTACCGGTTGGCGACGGAGGGAACTCCCGGCCGCCGTGGCACGGTTCGCGCCACGGCGGTCGCGGGAGAGCCTCAGGTGATGTCCGGCGGGACGACGGATCAGTACGCGCCGCCGACCGACGCCTTGGCGTTGGTCTCGTCGTACGCGCGGTCCGAGATGATGACGTTCTCGGGGATCTCCTCGCCGCCGTAGAACTTCTGGGCGGTCTGGAACGCCAGCGGGCCGAAGCGCGGGTTGGACTCGATCACGGCGTTGTACTCACCGTTGACGACGGCCTGGACGGCGTTGCGGGTGCCGTCGACCGACACGATCTTGACGTCCTTGCCCGGCTTCTTGCCGGCGGCCTTGAGCGCGGTGACGGCGCCGAGGCCCATCTCGTCGTTCTCGGCGTAGACGGCGGTGATCTCGGGCTTCGACTGGATCAGCTGCTCCATGACCTGCTGGCCCTTGTCACGGGCGAACTCGCCGGTCTGCTGGGCCACGATCTCCAGTCCCGGGGCCTTCGCCGCGAGCTGGTCCACGAAACCCTTGGTGCGGTCGGTGGTGACGCCGTTGCCGGAGGTGCCGAGGAGGATGGCGACCTTGCCCTTGCCACCGGTCGTCTTGATCATCGCGTCGGCGGCGCGCTTGCCCTGCTCCACGAAGTCCGAGCCGAGGAAGGCCACGTAGTCCTTGCAGGCGCCGGCGTTGAGCTTGCGGTCGATGGTGAGGACCGGGACCTTCTTCGCCGCGGCGGCCTTCAGCGCGGGCTCCAGGCCGTCCGAGTTGAGCGGGGCGACGATGAGGAACTGCGCGCCCTGGGACAGCATGTCCTGGATGTCGCTGATCTGCTTCGACAGCTGCGACTGGGCGTTGGTGGTGAGCAGCTTCTTCACGCCGACCTTGGCCGCCTCGTCCTTGATGGACTGGGTCTCGGCGATACGGAACGGGTTGGCTTCCTTCTCCGACTGGGAGAAGCCGACGATCGCGTTCTTGAGATCGAGCTTGGGCGCCCCGTAGGTCTGGAGGGAGCAGCCGGAGCCGGAGGTGCTGTCGGGGGCCGTGGTGGCTGCCTGGGCGGCCTGCCCCGTGTCGGAGGAGGCGGAGGTGTCGTTGGTCTCCGACTTCGAGCAGCCGGCCGCGGTGAGCATGGCGGTGGCGGCGAGCACGCAGGCCGCGGCGAGGGTACGGGATCGGCGCTGGATCATCATGCGCGGGACGCTCCTTGGGCGGGATGACGGCACGCGGAACCACGTGCGGTCTGGTTGTTTCTGATGAAGCATCAGCGCATGGGCGGCTGATGCCGGTTGCCTGTCCTCGACTTCGTCCGTGGGTACGGAGGGGGGTCGGGAGGGGCGGCGCGGCCTGTCGGCGGCTCGGTTTACAACGTTATATATGCGGCTTCGACGCGACGGCAAGAGCACGACGGATGCGTTTCCAAAATGTGTCGTGGGGCGGGGGACGGGGCCTTTGCCCGGCTCGCGCACGCCCGCTCGCCGCCGCCGCGTACGGGCGCGCGACAGCACCGCTGCCGCCCGAGAGGGGTCAACACCGGTGTTGTGCGGTTAGGTTCATGACCGGCGGGGGCGGCCCGCACGAAAGCGGCCCGCCCCACCGGGAGGGTGTCC
>NZ_JBSFVR010000407.1:0-6444 GCF_053592415.1 Streptomyces sp. NPDC002690
GCGGTGACCACACCGGTCGTCTCGCTGTACGGCTCACGGCCGGTCAGCACATTGTTGTTGCTGGTCAGGCCCGAGGGATAGAGCTGGTTGGTGACTGGAACGCCTGGGGGACTCCCGGCGCTCGATGAAGGTGCCGATGCAGTCGGCCGGGCACGAGCATGGCAGTCTTAGACCTGCGTAACCCCATACACATGCAGGTTCGGTCGAGGAGCGGTCACGGTGCAGTGCTGGCGCGGCTTGGAGGACATCCCCGAGGACTGGGGGCGCAGCGTCGTCACCATCGGGTCCTACGACGGGGTGCACCGAGGGCATCAGCTGATCATCGGCCGGGCCGTGGAACGCGCCCGCGAGCTGGGTGTGCCGTCCGTCGTGGTGACCTTCGACCCGCACCCCAGCGAGGTCGTCCGCCCGGGCAGCCACCCGCCGTTGCTCGCGCCGCACCTGCGCCGCGCGGAGCTGATGGCCGAGCTGGGCGTCGACGCGCTGCTCATCCTGCCGTTCACTCTGGAGTTCTCGAAGCTGGCGCCGGACGACTTCATCGTGAAGGTGCTGGTCGACCGGCTTCACGCGCGGACCGTCATCGAGGGCCCGAACTTCCGGTTCGGCCACAAGGCGGCGGGCAATGTCGGGCTCCTCGCCGAACTCGGCACCACTTACGACTACACCGTCGAGGTCATCGACCTGTTCGTCAGCGGAGAGGCGGGCGACGGACTGCCGTTCTCCTCCACGCTCACCCGCCGGCTGATCGCCGAGGGAGACGTCTCCGGCGCCGCCGAGATCCTGGGCCGCCCGCACCGGGTCGAGGGCGTCGTGGTGCGCGGCGCGCAGCGCGGCCGGGACCTCGGCTTCCCCACCGCCAACGTCGAGACGGTCCCGCACAGTGCGATCCCCGCCGACGGTGTCTACGCGGGCTGGCTGAACGTGGCCGGCGAGTGCATGCCCGCCGCGATCTCGGTCGGCACCAACCCGCAGTTCGACGGCGTCGAGCGGACCGTGGAGGCGTACGCCATCGGCCGGATCGGCCTGGACCTGTACGGCATGCACGCGGCGGTGGACTTCCTCGCCTACGTGCGCGGGATGCTGAAGTTCGACTCCATCGACGACCTGCTGGTCGCCATGGCCGCCGATGTCGAGCGGTGCACCGAGCTGATCGCCGCGTACGAGGCCGAGCGCGGCGCCTGACCGTACGTCTGCGAGGCCGAGCGCGGCGCCTGACCGTACGTCTGCGAGGCCGAGCGCGGCGCCTTACCGCGCCCGGCCCTCGTGACTACGCCGGAGCCGGGGCCGGTTCCTCCCCTGCGGTCGCGTGCGCCCAGTGGCAGGCGACCTGCCCGGCGCCCGAGCCGTCGAGGACCGGTAGGTCCTGACGGCGGCAGGCGTCGGCCACCCCGGCCCGTTCGGCCTCGCCCGAGGCGAACACCTGGCAGCGGACGTGGAACCGGCATCCCCCCGGCACGTTCGAGGGGTCCGGCGCCTCGCCGGACAGCACCACCGGCTCGCCCGGCGCCTCCGGCAGCACCGACAGCAGCGCCTTGGTGTAAGGATGCCGGGGGGCCGTCAGGATCTGCTCGACCGCCCCGGTCTCCACGATCCGCCCGAGATACATCACCGCCACCCGGTCCGCGATGTTCCACGCGAGCCCGAGATCGTGGGTCACGATCAGTGCGGAGAGGCCGAGTTCGTCCCGCAGCCGCAGCAGCAGCGCGAGGATCTCCCCGCGCACCGAGGCGTCCAGCGAGGCCACCGGCTCGTCGGCCACCAGGAGTTCGGGCTCCAGCACCAACGCCCCGGCGATCACCACGCGCTGGCGCTGACCGCCCGACAACTCGTGCGGGTAGCGGAGGAAGAAGCGTTCCGGGGGCCGCAGTCCGGCCCGGGAGAGCGCCCCGGCCACCGCCTCCCGCTCGTCGCCCCGGTGGCCGTGGATGCGCAGCCCCTCCGCCACCGCGTCGTACACCGTGTGGCGGGGGTTGAGGGAACCGCTGGGGTCCTGGAGCACCAGCTGGGCGCGCTTGCGGTACGCCTTCATGGCGCGCGCGGAGGGGTCCAGCGGTCGTCCCTCGAAGGTGATCCGGCCCGAGGTCGGTGCGACCAGGCCCAGCAGCGAGCGGGCGAGTGTCGTCTTGCCGCACCCGGACTCGCCGACCAGGGCCACGATCTCCCCGCGCCGGATGTCGAGCGCCACCCCGTCCACGGCCCGCGCGGGCGCGGCACCCCGGCGGCCGGGGAAGGTGACCTCGAGCGCCTCGGCGCTCAGCAGGGGGACGGTCGTCGCGGGGGTGGACGTCGCCGGGATGGTCGTCATGGGGTGCTCCTCGCTTCCTCTGCTCCTGGTTCGCCCGCGCTCGTGGTCGTACCGGTGTCCGCGGCCGTACCCGTGTCCGTGGCGGACGCTTCGGCGACCGGCGCCTTCGCGACCGGTACCTCGTCGGTGTGCGTGACGGCCGTCGCCGTCGCCGGACCCACCAGGACGCAGGCCGCGCGGCGTCCCGGTCCGGCGTCCCGCAGCCACTGGTCCTCCTCGGCGCAGGTGTCCAGCGCTGCCGAGCACCGGGGGTGGAAGGCGCAGCCGGAGGGCAGCGCCGCCGGGTCCGGCGGGTCGCCGGGCAGTCCGCGCGGGGCGTGCCGCGAGGCGGGGTCGCCGATGCGCGGGAAGGCGGCGGAGAGCGCCGCTCCGTACGGGTGGCGGGCGTGCCGGTACACCTCCTGGGCCGGGCCCTCCTCCACGACCCGGCCCGCGTACATCACGGCGAGCCGGTCACAGGTGTCGGAGAGCACCGCCAGGTCGTGGCTGATCATGACGAGCCCGAGGTCCTGGTCGGCGACGAGCTGTTCGATCAGCCGGAGGATCTGCGCCTGGATCATCACGTCGAGCGCGGTGGTCGGTTCGTCCGCGACGATCAGCCGGGGGTCGCAGGCGAGCGCCATGGCGATCATGACGCGTTGCCGCTGGCCGCCGGAGAGCTCGTGCGGGTAGGCGGCGGCCCGGGCCGCAGGCAGCCCCACCTGTTCCAGCAGTTCACCGGCGCGGGTGCGGGCGGCGGCCGGGGTGGCCCGTTTGTGCAGCAGGATCGGTTCGGCGATCTGGTCGCCGACGCGGTGCACCGCGTTGAGGGAGTGCATCGCCCCCTGGAAGACGATGGACGCGCCCGCCCAGCGGACCGCCCGCAGCCGGCCCCACTTCATGGTCAGGACGTCCTCGCCGTCCAGGAGGATCTCGCCGCTCAGGGTGGCCGAGGCGGGCAGCAGCCGCAGCAGCGCGAGCGCCAGCGTCGACTTCCCGCAGCCGGACTCCCCGGCGATGCCGAGCTTCTGCCCGGCGTCGACCCGCAGGTCCACGCCGCGCACGGCGGGCACGGCCGACGGCCCGGAGCCGTAGGTGACACGGAGGTCGCGCACCTCCAGCAGGGGCCCGCCGGACACGGTGGCTGTCATGCTGGTCCGTTCCTCGGGGGTGCTCAACGCTCCACTCCCAGCTTGGGGTTGAGCACGGACTCGATGGTCCGGCCGCACAGGGTGAAGGCGAGCGCTACGACCGCGATGGCGAGTCCGGGCGGGGCGAGGTACCACCAGTCGCCCGAGCTGACGGCTCCGGCCTCCCGGGCGTCCTGGAGCAGACCGCCCCAGGAGACGATCGTCGGGTCACCGAGCCCCAGGAAGGCGAGGGTCGCCTCGGTGAGGATCGCGGTGGAGATGGCCAGTGTGGCCTGGGCGAGGACCATCGGCATCACGTTGGGCAGCACATGACGGCTCATGATGTGCCCGTGTCCGCCGCCCAGCGCCCGTGAGCGTTCGATGTAGGGGCGGGACTCCACCGACAGGGTCTGGGCCCGGACCAGCCGGGCGGTGGTCGGCCAGGTGGTCACGCCGATCGCCAGGACGGTGGTCCACAGCGAGCGGGAGAGCACGGTGGCCAGGGCGATGGCGAGCACCAGGGTCGGCATCACCAGGAACCAGTCGGTGACCCGCATGGCGATCGCCCCGTACCAGCCCTTGAAGTGGCCGGCGGTGACGCCCACCAGGGTGCCGATGGCCACCGAGAGGAAGGCCGCGAGCAGCCCCACCGTCAGCGAGACCCGGGCGCCCCAGAGCAGCAGCGCCAGCAGGTTCCGTCCGAACTGGTCCGTACCGAGAGGGAACTCGGCGCTCGGTGACTCCATCGGTCCGCCGGGGGCCTCGGTGACGCTCTTCGAGTCGGCCCCCGCCAGCAGCGGTGCGGCCAGCGCCAGGACGGCGATGACCACCAGCACGGCGAGCCCCGCCATCCCGGCCCGGTGCGTCCGGTACTGCGCCCAGAAGCGGGCCGCGGCCCGCCGCCTGCGGGTCCACGCCAGCGAGCGCGGGCTGCCGCCCGGGCCCAGCGCGTCCGTCGAGGTCGTCATCGGCCCACCCGGGGATCGAAGAGCGGATAGAGCACGTCGGCCAGGGTGTTCATCAGGATCACCGCTGCCGCGAAGACGAAGAACAGCGCCTGCACCAAGGGCAGGTCGGGCACGCTCAGCGCCTGGTAGAAGAGGCCGCCGAGGCCGGGCCAGGAGAACACGGTCTCCACCAGGATGGCGCCGGCGACCGTGTTTCCGAGGTTGACGAAGAGCAGCGTCACCGTCGGCAGCATCGCGTTCGGCACCGCGTGCTTGCGGCGGACCTGGTCGTCCCGCAGCCCCTTGGCGCGGGCCGTCGTCAGATAGTCGCTGCCCATCTCGTCCAGCAGCGAGGACCGCATCACCAGCAGGGTGCGGGCGTACTCCACCGCCACCAGCGTGAGGACGGGCAGCACCAGGTGGTGGGCGACGTCCAGGACGTAGCCGAAGCCGGACGAGTCGCCGGACTCCATGCCGCCGGTCGGGAAGAGCCCGGGGATCGGGCCGATACCGACCGAGAGCGTGACGATCAGCAACAGTCCGAGCCAGAACGACGGCACGGAGTAGAGGGTCAGCGCGAACGCGGTGTGGAAGCGGTCCCCGAAGGAGCCGTTGCGCCAGGCGGAGCGGGAGCCCAGCCAGATGCCGATCACGGTGTAGATCACGAACGCGGTGCCGGTGAGCAGCAGCGTCGCGGGCAGCGCCTCGGAGATCTTGTCGACGACCGGGGCCCGGAACTGGTACGAGGTGCCGAAGTCGCCGGTCAGCGCGTTGCCGCAGTACTGCGTGAACTGCTGCCAGAGCGGCAGGTCGAGGCCGAACTCCCGCCGCATGGCCGCGATCTGCTCGGTGGTCACCTGGCGCCCGCCGGTCATCTGCTTGACCGGGTCGCCGGGGATCAGCCGGAAGAGGAAGAAACTGGTGACGAGGACGGCGAACAGCGAGACGGCCGCGCCGGCCAGCTTGCCCGCCACGTAGCGGAGGTAGGCGATGGTGGATCGGGCGTGCGGAGAGCGGACCGCCGGCCCGGCCTGGGCCGGACCGGCGGTTCCCGCACCCTCCACGCCCGCCGGGCCGAAGCCCGGCAGGGGAGTGCTGTCAGTGCTCATCGGTTATTCCCGGTCCTCCGCGGTGGAACGACGGCGGCGGGCGAACAGCAGTCCGCCGGCGGCCAGGACGACGACGGCGATGCCGACGCCGACGAGCACCCCGGTGGAGGAGCCCGAGTCCGAGGAACCGCTCGCCGAGGCGGCCGGGACCGCGGACCACCAGCTCCAGTAACCGTCCTGGCCGTAGATGTTGCCGGCGTCCGAGGGCATCGTGGTGATGGAGGCGATCTGGTCGGTGCGGTAGGCCTCCACGGCGTTCGGGTACGCCATGACGTTCATGTACCCGGTGTCGTACAGCCGCGACTGCATGTCCTTGACGAGCGTCGCGCGGGCGGCGGGGTCGTACTCGGCCAGCTGCTTCGCGTAGAGGTCGTCGAACTGCGGGTCGCAGATGAAGTTGTCCGTGGCAGCCGATTCCTTGGCCTTCGCGGGCAGGGCGCCGCAGGTGTGGATGGAGAGGACGAAGTCCGGGTCCGGGTTGACCGACCAGCCGTCGAAGGCGAGGTCGTACTCACCGGCGTACCAGGGATCCGAGACGTTGTCGAGGCAGTCGACCTTCAGCCCGACGCCGAGGGCGCCCCACCACTCCTGGAGGTACTTGCCGACCGCCTTGTCGTTCGGGTCGGTCGCGTGGCACAGGATGCGCAGGTCCAGCGGCTTGCCGTCCTTGCCGACCCGTTTGCCGTCGCTGTTCTTCTTGTACCCGGCCTGGTCGAGCAGGGAGGCGGCACGGGCGGGGTCGTAGCCCAGCTGCTGCCCGGCGGCGGGCTGCCACTGGTACGCGGAGAAGCGCGGCGGGATGTAACCCGCACCTTCCACCGCGTGGCCCTGGAAGACCTTGTCGATGATGGTCTTGCGGTCGACGGCCAGGAAGAGTGCCTGACGGACCTTCTGGTCGAGCAGCGCCGGGTTGCCGTCGCCGAACTTCTGGCCGTCCTTGGTGCGCGCGCCCGGGTTGGTGGCCAGGGCGTAGA
>NZ_JBSFVR010000408.1:0-6403 GCF_053592415.1 Streptomyces sp. NPDC002690
CCACGGCCGGTTTCACCCTCCGACCGGGCGTCACCTGCTCCGACGGCACCACGCTCACCGCCTCGGCGGTGGCCGGGGCCCTCACCTAGCCCCGTCCTGCCACCGGCGCGTTCGCGATTCCTCGCGTCCGGCCGCAACCTCCGACGCGGTCCGGCGCACTGGAAGGGGTGAGACGGTCCGCGCCCGCGGGCCCGGAGAGGGGCGGGGAATGCGGACCGACGAGGATGCCGCGCTGCACGCCTTCGTGGAGAGCCGGCGCACCGCGCTGTTCCGCAGCGCCTACCTGCTGTGCGGCGACCGCCACGAGGCCGAGGACCTGGTGCAGACGGCGCTCGTGAAGGTGGTGGTGGGCGGCCGGCGGCACGGGCGGCTCGACAACATCGAGGCGTACGCGCGCAAGACGCTGGTCAACACCTTCATCGCGTCCCGCCGCAGGTTCTGGCGGCGGGAGCAGCCCTTCGGAGAACTGCCCGACCGCGTGGGCAGCCACGAGGACAGCGACACCGGCCTCCAGGTACGGGCGGCACTCGCCCGGCTCACGGCCAGGCAACGCGCGGTGCTGGTCCTGCGCTACTGGGAAGACCAGAGCGTCGAGGCCACGGCGGACCTGCTCGGAATGCGGCAGAACACGGTCAAGAGCCACACGGCTCGGGGATTGGCGGCGCTGCGCGCCGAGATGACGGAGGAATTGGTGTGAGCGACGACGTGAGGAAGTTGCTGGAACGGGCCGCGGCGGACGCCGGCCGGCCGGTGCTGTCGACGGAGGCGGTCTGGGCGGGCGCGGCCCGGGTACGGTTCCGTCGGCGCGCCGCGGTCTCGTGCGCGGCGCTGGCGGTCGTGGCGGCCGGGGTGGTCGCGGTGCCCCAGCTGAAGCAGGACCCCGCCGCCTCGCTGGACCGGGTCTCGGTCGCGGCGTCCACGGGCACCGCCGGGACGGACAAGGCGAGCCGGGTCGCCGCGCTGCTCCCCCCGGGGGTCGGGAAGCTGGAGGAGGTCTCGTTCGTGGTGCTCATCAAGCACGTGAAGCCGAGCGAGGCGCGGCGGGACTTCGTCGGTCCGCTGGACGGTGACTACGCGGTCCGCAAGGACGGCGGGGTCGGTTACCT
Organism: Streptomyces sp. NPDC002690; assembly: GCF_053592415.1. Taxonomy (NCBI): domain Bacteria; kingdom Bacillati; phylum Actinomycetota; class Actinomycetes; order Kitasatosporales; family Streptomycetaceae; genus Streptomyces; species Streptomyces sp. NPDC002690. The sequence continues at coordinate 1,107 of NZ_JBSFVR010000408.1, forward strand.
GGCGTTCGAGATCAGGACCGCGAAGGAGGTCGCCGCGAAGTCCGGCGGCGGTGACGGCGCGGACCCCGCCGCGGAGGATCTGTGCAAGGCCAACGGCAAGGAGCCGAAGCGCGCCGACTGCGTGCGCGAGGTGCTGCCGGACGGGCGTGTCCTCACCACGTGGAGCGACTCGATGGACTACGGGGACGGAACGCCCCAGTGGGGTCCGGAGATCGACGGGCAGCTGCTCCTGGAGGACGGCAGCGCTCTGATGCTCCGTTCCAGCACCGGGTTCGAGGCCAAGGGGGCACAGGGCCCGCTGCTGAAGTCGCCGCCGCTGAACAGCGCCCAGGTCCGCGAGCTGATGGTGCGTCCGGAGCTGCTGCCCGAGAAGTGACGGGCCGGACGTTGGCCGGATGTACGCCCCGGGTACGCCCCGGGTCTGAAGGCCGGACGTACGCCCCGGGGACGGCCCGGGTCTGAAGGCCGGGTGTGCGCCGAGGGACGGCCCCGGGCCTGAAGCCGGGGCCGCCCCTCGGGGGCGCGGTGGTCGTACGGTCGGGGGGCCGGCACGGCCGCCGCGTCCCCGCCCCGCACCCCGCGCGCCCGCACCCTCGTACCCGCGCGCGTCCGCCTACAGCACCTTGGAGAGGAACGCCTGCGTCCGCTCGTGCCGCGGGTTCGTCAGCACGTCCCTCGGGTGGCCGGACTCGACGACCACGCCGTCGTCCATGAAGACGAGCGCGTCGCCGACCTCGCGGGCGAAGCCCATCTCGTGGGTGACGACGATCATCGTCATGCCGTCTTCGGCCAGTCCCCGCATGACGTCCAGGACGTCACCGACCAGCTCGGGGTCGAGCGCCGAGGTGGGCTCGTCGAAGAGCATCAGCTTCGGCTCCATGGCCAGGGCGCGGGCGATGGCCACGCGCTGCTGCTGTCCGCCGGAGAGCTGCGAGGGGAAGTTGCCGGCCTTGTCCGCCAGGCCGACCCGGTCGAGCAGCCGCTCCGCGCGTGCGCGGGCCTCGGCCCGGGGCAGGCCCAGCACCTGGACCGGGGCTTCCATGACGTTCTCGACGGCCGTCATGTGCGGAAACAGGTTGAAGCGCTGGAAGACCATGCCGATGTCCCGGCGCCGCAGGGCGACTTCGCGGTCCTTGAGCTCGTACAGCTTGCCGCCGTGTTCGCGGTAGCCGACGAGTTCGCCGTCGACCGAGAGCCGTCCGGCGTTGATCTTCTCCAGGTGGTTGATACACCGCAGGAAGGTCGACTTGCCGGAGCCGGAGGGGCCGATCAGGCAGAAGACCTCTCCGGGGGCGACCTCCAGGTCGATGCCCTTGAGGACGTGCGCGGGGCCGTAGGACTTGTGGACGCCCTCGGCCTTCACCATGGCGGTCATGCGACGCCTCCCTTGGGACGGCTCAGCGTCAGCATGTTGGCCTTGATCTTCTGGAACGGGGTGGGCGGAAGGCTGCGGCTCGACCCGCGCGCGAAGCGGCGCTCCAGGTAGTACTGGCCGACGCTCAGCACCGAGGTCGCCACCATGTACCAGACGGCCGCCAGGAAGAGCATCTCGACGGTGGCGCCGGAGGACTGGGAGACGTTCTGGGTGGAGCGCAGCAGTTCGCCGTACTGGACGGCGACGGCGAGCGAGGAGGTCTTGAGCATGTTGATGACCTCGTTGCCCGTGGGCGGCACGATGACGCGCATCGCCTGCGGGACGACGATCCGGCGCAGCGTCCTGCCGTGGGTCATGCCGAGCGCGTGTGCCGCCTCGGTCTGGCCCTCGTCGACGGACTGGAGGCCGGCCCGGCAGATCTCCGCCATGTAGGCGGCCTCGTTGAGTCCGAGGCCGAGCAGGGCGCAGAGGAACGGGGTCATGAAGTTCGACCACTCGTCCTTGTAGATCGGCCCGAGGTCGATGTACTTGAAGACGAGGCCGAGGTTGAACCAGACGAGCAGCTGTACGTAGACCGGAGTGCCGCGGAAGAACCAGATGTAGCCCCAGGCGACGGACGAGGTCACCGGGTTCTTGGAGAGCCGCATCACCGCGAGCACGACGCCGAGGAGGATGCCGATCGTCATGGACAGCAGGGTGATGACGACGGTGTTCCGGACGCCTTCGAGGATCTGGTCGTTGAAAAAGTAGTCGGGTATCGCGCCCCAGTTGATGTCGCCCTGGGAGAACGCGTAGACGAGGGCGGCGAGCAGGCCGAGGACCACGACCGCCGCGAGGTACCGGCCGTAGTGGCGTACCGGGACGGCCCTGATCGGCTCGGGTCCGGCCGCCGGGGCCGGCGGGGTCTCCGCCGGCCCGGGGGTGTCGATGTCAGTCACTGGTGATGCCTTTCAGCGCCGGATTCCCGTCAGACCCCGCCGTTGGTCTTGGCCTCGGTGACCGCGCCCGCGCCGACGCCCCACTTGGTGATGACCTTCTGGTACTCGCCGTTCTTGATGATCGCGTCCATGGCCGCCTTGATGGCCTTGGTGAGTTCGTCGTTGCCCTTGGCGACGGCGATGCCGTACGGGGCCGCCTCGACCTGCTCGCCGACGAGCTGGAAGTCGTTGCCGCCGCCGGAGGTCTTGACCGCGTAGGCGGCGACCGGGAAGTCGGAGGAACCCGCGTCGGCGCCGCCCGCGCGCAGCCGGGTCTGGGCCTCCAGGTCGTTGTCGAACGCCTCGATGGAGATCTCGCCCTTGCTGCCGCACTTGGCGCTCTCGGCCTTGGCGAGGTCGTGGGAGACGGTGTTGCGCTGGACGACCATCTTCTTGCCGCAGAGGTCCGCCCAGGTGGCGATCCCCTTGTCGTCGCCCTTCTTGGTGTAGATGGAGACGCCGGCGGTGAAGTAGTCGATGAAGTCGACGCCTTCGCCGACCTTCTTGTTCGTTTCGGGGTCGACACCGTCCTGGCGGTTCTTGGTGTCGGTCATGGCCGACATGGCCAGGTCGTAGCGCTTCGAACGCAGGCCCGTGAGCAGGGTGTCGAAGGTGCCGTTCTCGAAGACGAACTTCACTCCGAGCTGCTTGCCCAGCGCGTCGGCGAGGTCGGGGTCGATCCCGATGGTCTTGCCGTCCTTGCCCTTGAACTCGACCGGCGGGTAGGCGATGTCGGAACCGACCTTGATCTCGCCCTTGTCCCGGATCGACTGGGGCAGGAGGTCGACGAGCGGGGCGGAGGAGTCCGCCTTGCCCGAGGAGTCGGTCTGGTCGCCGCAACCGGTCAGGATCAGCGCGCCGGCGACCGCGAGGGAGCTCACCGCTGCCAGACGGGACATGGCGGGCGTACAGCGGATGGTGCGAGCGGTCATGGTCGGAGTCCTCCGGCGGTGAGGGAGCGTCAAAAAAAAAAGGGGTGCGCCCGAACGCGCCTTCGAGTTCCGACACCCCGAGCGATTAGGGCATCTTGCCATCCGGAATAGCCCATTCAGGGGTCCAGCCATGTCAAAATCGGGTAACGGGCGACCCCCGAATCCCCACAGGCCGGGACAGTGAGCCCGGACCATCTGTGGGAATTTCACCTCTCGACCGGAGAATCTCCGGGACGGCCGGATCAACCCGACGACTCGTGTGCCGTACAACGGAATTGCCGCGAGCGGCCGACGCCGGGCGGACTTGTCACACCATTCGCCCATGAGTCGTGTCACCTGGTCGAAAGAGACTCGTCCGGTGCGGGCTCGGTCCGGTAAGAAAGACCTTTACACCCCTCATCCGGGGACCAGGACGCGTGTGCGGCGCGTCCGCGCGTGCGAACCCTCCCCGCCGAGGCGGTCCAACCGCCGGCGCGGGGACGTACGCGGTGCCCACCCACCCCTCCTCACCAGGAGCGGCAACCCTCAGACGATGAAGACTTAAGGGGTCAGACAGCATGGCAGCGGAGATCGTCAATCCTCTCAATCGCAGCACCACCGGCGGCCGGGCCGAAGAGTCGAACGTGGCCGACGAGCCCTTCGATCCGGCCTTCGCGCTCCACCGCGGCGGGAAGATGGCCGTGCAGGCCACCGTGCCGATCCGCGACAAGGACGACCTGTCCCTCGCCTACACGCCCGGTGTCGCCAAGGTGTGCAGCGCCATCGCGGAGAACCCGGAACTCGTCCACGACTACACCTGGAAGTCGCAGGTCGTGGCCGTGGTCACGGACGGCACCGCCGTCCTCGGTCTCGGGGACATCGGCCCCGAGGCGTCCCTCCCGGTGATGGAGGGCAAGGCCATCCTCTTCAAGCAGTTCGGCGGTGTGGACGCGGTGCCGATCGCGCTCGCCACCACCGACGCGGACGAGATCGTGGAGACCGTCGTCCGGCTCGCGCCCTCCTTCGGCGGGATCAACCTGGAGGACATCTCGGCGCCGCGCTGCTTCGAGATCGAGCGCAAGCTCCAGGAGCGGCTGGACATCCCGGTCTTCCACGACGACCAGCACGGCACCGCCGTGGTGACACTGGCGGCCCTGCGCAACGCGGCGAAGCTGTCCGGCAGGACCCTGGGCGACCTGCGCGGGGTCATCTCGGGCGCGGGCGCGGCCGGGGTCGCCATCGCGAAGTTCCTGCTGGAGGCGGGCATCGGCGACATCGCCGTCGCCGACCGCAAGGGCATCGTCAGCCGGGACCGCGAGGACCTCACCGAGGTCAAGCGGGAGCTGGCCGACATCACCAACAAGGCGGGACTCTCCGGCCCGTTGGAGACCGCGCTGGCCGGTGCCGACCTCTTCGTCGGAGTCTCCGGCGGTACGGTCCCCGAGCCGGCCGTCGCCTCGATGGCCCCGGGCGCGTACGTCTTCGCCATGGCCAACCCGAACCCCGAGGTCCACCCGGACATCGCGCACAAGTACGCGTCGGTCGTGGCCACCGGGCGCTCCGACTACCCGAACCAGATCAACAACGTGCTGGCGTTCCCCGGCATCTTCGCCGGCGCGCTCCAGGTCCGGGCCTCCCGGATCACCGAGGGCATGAAGATCGCCGCGGCGAACGCGCTGGCCGACGTGGTCGGCGACGAGCTGGCCGCGGACTACGTCATCCCGTCGCCGTTCGACGAGCGGGTGGCCCCGGCGGTGACGGCCGCGGTCGCCGCCGCCGCGCGGGCCGAGGGCGTCGCCCGGCGCTGACGCCCACGCCGCGTGCTCCCACCGGTCCACCGGGACGGGAGACGCACGGACCGGCACCCGAGGAAGTCCGAAACCCCGCTCCCCCGTGGGCGGTTGCCACGGTGGAGCGGGGTTCGGGCGTCCCGGACGCACCCATCGGGTGCGCGGCGTCGACGATCAGGCGGGCGCCCCCCTCGTCGGCGATCTCGCGGAAGAGCGCGGCGTCGGGGGGGCGGGGGTGGGAGAT
>NZ_JBSFVR010000409.1:0-6394 GCF_053592415.1 Streptomyces sp. NPDC002690
GCCCCGACCGGTGAGGTCGGGGCCCGCGCCGAAGAGCTCCCGGGGAAGGAATCGAACCCTCATTCAATGGACCAAAACCATTTGTCCTGCCATTAGACGACCCGGGAAGGTTTGTCTCTTATGCCCGTTTCCGTGGAACCGGGTGATCGGCAGCCACCACTATGCCGTACCCACGGCCCTCGACGCGACGGTGCGGATGGTCACTTTTCTGGATGTGCGCGGCAAGCCGTCTTCGGTGTTCGATGCCGGAATTCCGCTCCCGGGGGCGTCCCACGCCCGCCGGTGCCACCCGGTCACGTGGCGCTGAACAACCGGGACGCCCGGCCCTCGGAGGGGTTCGCCATGAATCGCCGGTCAAGGGACGCCCCGCACCTCCACCTTTGTTCGAACGCGTGTCGTGCTGTCAAGGTCACCCGAAAATGGGATGCGGGCGCCCGTAGGGTGGATGGCATGACCGCAACGGTGGCAGACCGGGAGGCGGCGGGACTGACCACCCGCGGCTACTGGTGGTGGGAACGGCGGCGTGGTGTCGCCCTGGACGTGGGACTGGCGCTGGTCTCGGCGCTGGAGTGCGGGCTGGAGGGCGTCCAGTTCGCCCAGGAGGCCCGGCTGCCGGTGCCGGTCGGCGTGCTCTTCGGGCTGTTGGCCGGGGCGGTCCTGGTGCTGCGGCGCCGGTGGCCGATCGTCGTGGTGCTGGTGTCGATCGCGACGACACCCGCCGAGGTCGGCTTCCTCATGGGCATCGTCGGCCTCTACTCGCTCGCCGCGTCCGACGTACCGCGCAGGATCACCGTCGTACTGACCGGGATGTCGCTGGTCGGCAGCTTCATCGTCACGTACCTGCGGCTGAGCCGGAACCTGGTCGACCAGGCGTCCTCCGCCGTGCCGGGGGACTGGTACGCCCCCGTCGTCTCCCTCTTCATGGCGCTGGGGCTGACCGCGCCCCCGCTCCTCTTCGGCCTCTACATCGGCGCCCGCCGACGGCTGATGGAGAGCCTGCGCGAACGGGCCGACTCCCTGGAGCGGGAGCTGTCCCTGCTCGCCGACCGGGCCGAGGAGCGCGCGGAGTGGGCGCGTACGGAGGAGCGGACCCGGATCGCCCGGGAGATGCACGACGTGGTCGCGCACCGGGTGAGCCTGATGGTGGTGCACGCGGCGGCGCTCCAGGCCATCGCCCCGAAGGACCCCGCCAAGGCGGTCCGCAACGCCGCGCTCGTCGGGGACATGGGGCGCCAGGCGCTGACCGAGCTGCGCGAGATGCTGGGCGTGCTGCGCAGCGGGGACACCCTGGCCGCGCCGCGTACGGGGTCGGGGCCGGGCCCCGGTGACGGGCGGCAGCCGCTGGCCTCCGTGGGCCGGGCCGCCGCTGCCGCCGCCTCCGTGGCGGAGGACGGGCCGCGCCTCGGCGAGCTGGAGGTGCTGGTCGCCCAGTCGCGGCAGGCGGGCATGACCGTGGAGCTGTCGGTGCAGGGTGCCCCCCGCCCGTACGCCCCGCAGATCGAGCGGACCGCGTACCGGGTGGTGCAGGAGGCGCTGACCAACGTGCACAAGCACGCGGCCGGCGCGAAGACGTGGGTACGGCTCGCGCACCGCGAGGCGGAGGTCGCGATGCAGGTGGAGAACGGCCCGTCCGACGCAGCCGTCGCCGACGCCCACCTGCCGAGCGGCGGCAACGGCCTCGTGGGGATGCGGGAGCGGGTGACCGGCCTCGGCGGAGTCTTCGTCTCGGGCCCCACCGACGCGGGCGGCTTCCGGGTGTCGGCGGTGCTGCCGGACGGCCCCGCGGAGGGGCCGGAGGCGGGAGGGCCCGAGGTCGTGGTGGTGCCCGAGGTGGCGGCGGTGTCGATGGAGGTGGCCCTGCCGGGGCAGGGAGGCGTCCGCGAGGTGGCGGGCGAGAGGGAGCCCGGGGCGCTGTAGCCGGCCGTCACCCGGTGAGGTCCGGGAAGTCGGGCCCGATGGCCAGGGTGATGCCCGCGGCGGCGTCCGGTGCGGCGGGGGCCGGGGTGAGGCCGGGCAGGTGTCCGGCGAGGGACTTGGCCTGGTCCGCCTGGCCGGGGGTGTAGGTGAGGGTGGTCTTGTCGACGTGGGCGGGGGTGTTGCCGGTGCCGGTGATCCGGAAGCCGAGGGCGCGGAGCGCCTCGGCGACCTCCATGGCCTTGCCCCGGGTTCCGGTTCCGTTGAGGACGGTGACGCTCACCGTGCCGGCCGGCGCGGGCAGTTCGGCGACTGCTGCCTTGAGGGAGGCGGGAGTTGTCTCACGGTCTTCGTTCAGGGCGGTGAACAGATCGCGGGCCGCAGGCTGTTGCCAGGAGACGTTCGCCTTGTCCGTCGGTATGTCGCGCTCGCGCGGGTAGTTGGGGACGGTCAGGAAGGAGATCCGGTCGGTCGCCATGCCCTTGATGCTGTCGGCCAGGCTGTAGAGGGGCTTGATGCCGGCGAGTTCCGGGTCGGTGGTCAGCGACTTGGTGGCGGAGTCGAGGAAGCCGTACAGCGCCTTGGGGTTGTACAGCTTGGACTTGGCGCGGGCGGCGAGCGACTTCATGAACTCCTGCTGTCGGCCGATGCGGCCGATGTCCGAGCCGTCGCCGATGCCGTAGCGGGCGCGTACGTAACCGAGGGCCTTGTCGTCCCGGACGAGCTGGCAGCCGGCCTTCAGATCGAGGTCGGCCTTGCTGTCGTGGATGTCCTCCTTCGGGCAGACTTCCACGCCCCCGAGCGCGTTGACCATTCCGGTGAAGCCGCGGAAGTCGGCGATCAGGAAGTGGTCGATGCGCACGTGGGTGCTGGCTTCGACGGTCTTGATGGTGCAGGCGGCGGCCTTGGCCTTGTCGCCGGTGGAGCCGCCGATGGCGTACGCCTCGTTGATCTTGAAGTGGTGGGGCTCGGTGGTGGAGCCGTCGCCTTTCGTGCAGGACGGTATCCGCACCCAGGAGTCACGGGGGAAGGAGACGACGGAGGCCCACTTCCCGTCCCCGCCGGTGTGCAGCAGCATCAGGGTGTCGGACTGCATCGTGGTGAGGTTCTTGCCGTAGGCGTCGCCCAGTCCCTCTCTGCTGTCCGAACCGATGACGAGGATGTTCTGGCCCCCGGCCGCGGCCTCGGGCCGGTCGCCGCCCAGGGCGTCGTCCACGTCGGCGCCTTTGATGTTGCCGCTGAGGTGGGAGTAGACCCAGCCGCCCGTGCCCGTCGTGCCCAGGACGAGGACCGACGCGGCTATCGCGATCCACCGTCCCGTGTGCCGGCCGGTAGGCCGTCCGCGCCGTCCCGCAGAGGGCGTGGTCGTGGCGTTCGCCCTGCGTTGTCCTGACAAGACGTGCTCCTTCGCTGTTCGCGCGGTGATCCCGCGCGGATGGAGAAAGGTCCTGGTCCTGAAGGCTGTCCCGCCGTCCGAGGGGAGGGTGGAGCGGCCGAGTGCGTGTACGAATCCACCGGGTGCGTAGACGCCGTGGGGTCGCCGAACCGTTCCACCGTTCCGCGCCGGCATGGGTGTACTCACCGCGTAGTCGACTCGTCGCGCAACGTAGTATCCGTGAGCTCCTGTTGTCGCTCCACGGAAGGAACTCGCGTGCGCAAGACCGCTGCTGCCGCGCTCGTCGTGCTCGGGCTGTGGGTGACGGCCGCCGCCCCGGCTCCCGCCGCCCCGGCTCCCGCCGCCCCGGCTCCTGCCTCCGCCCCGGCTCCCGCCGCCGTCGCCGCCGTGCCCGCGGTGGAGACCGTGTTCATCGGTGACTCCTCCACCGCCAACTTCGGCATCGCCCCCACGCGCGGCCCCGAGGGCTGTCTGCGGTCCGCCGCGAACTACCCGGTCAAGACCGTCGAGCGGCTCGCCTCAGCCGGTATCCGCCTCGATGTCCGGGGGGACGTGTCCTGCGGGGGTGCCGAGATCCGTCATGTGTGGGACGCGCAGAGCCTGGCGCCGTCAGGCGGGGAGCGGGTCGCCCCGCAGGGCGCCGCGATCGGGCCGGACACCGCGCTGGTGGTCGGCAGCGTCGGCGGCAACACCGCCGGGGTCGCGCGCATCCTCAAGCAGTGCTCGCAACGGCTCAGAGGGGCCGAGGGATTGCTGATGCCCGCCGATCCGGTGGACGCGGCCTCGCCCGCCTCGAAGTGCCCGGCGTTCTTCGCGGGGGAGGGAGCCGGGTGGCTGGAAGGGCGCATGGCGGCCGTCCGCGCGGACTTGGGCCGGATGTTCGCGCGGGTGCGGGAGGAGTCTCCCGACGCCCGTGTGGTGCTGGTCGGTTACCCCCGGCTCGTGCCCGCCGACACCGGGCGGTGCCTCGCGGAGGTTCCGGGCGGGACGGAGAGGCCGTTCGCCGACATCGGGCAGGAGGCCCTGGCGTTCCTCGACGCAGGAGTGCAGCGCCCCCTCGACGCCCTCATGAGGGAGGCGGCGGAGGAGGCGGGGGCGGCCTTCGTCGACCTCTATGCCCGGACCGGTGCCACCACCGGGTGCGACGGCGCCCGGCGCGGTATCGGCGCCCTGCTGGAGAGCTCCGAGGTGCGGTACGGCGGCCGTGAACTGCCCTGGTACGTCCACCCGAACCGCACCGGCCGCGACATCCAGGCGGCGGCGGTCGCCGACGCCATCGAGCGACTGATCGCCGAACGGCGTTGAAGGGGACAGAGGTTGGACACCTGTCGGGGGGTGCGGTCCGGCTTCTCCCGATCGTCGGCGGACCGCGGTGACCGGACGGTTCTGCCAGACTCGGCCGTATGACCGAGAGGCAGCTCCCCGTAGGCGCACCGGTCGATGTCTCCCCTTCGCTGTACGCGTACGCGGCCCACTGTCCCGACGTGGTGGGGGCGGGCTCCCCGCGCAACGCGCTCCAGGCGGTGGCCGACCGCGCGCGCAGCGGTCTCTGGTACGGGCTCACCTCGTCACCGGGCTGGCGCCATGTGGCGGCGGAGGTGGTGGCCGACGGCCGCGGAGCGACCGTTCTGCTCGTGGGCGCCGACGAACGTACCTTCGTGGTCGACTGCTGGGCCCGTGGCATCCACATGGCGACGGGGCGTACGCATGACCTGGCGGCGGTCGTCGGCGCGACGGGCTCCTGGATGGGCGGGGCCAGGGTGCGCGAACTCACGGCACTTTGGGCCTTCTTGAGCACCTGGGACCTCGCCGAGGCCCATGAGCGCGGCGAGGCCGTACCGGCGCGCCGGCAGCCGATGCGCAGACAGAGGCACAGGCACGGGACCGACTCGCAGAACCTGGTCGGGGCCGCCTTCGAACAGCCGAGGCTGCGGGCCCTGTCGCCGGGGTCGTCCGTGGGCCGTCTCACCTTCAGCCGGCGGGTCACGCCGCCCATCTGCACGGACCTGCCGAGCATCCGGCCGCTCGGCGAGGGGCGCTTCGAGGTGAGGTTCGCCGACGGGCGGGTGCATCGGGCGGACGGCGCGACGGCGGCCGTCGCGGTGGCCCTGGCTGGTCTGCCCGACGACGCAGTTCCTCATCCGTAGACCGACCCCCGGCAGGCGGGCGGGCACGCAAGCAGACAAGCGGGCAGCGGAGGCGGGCAGGCAGGCGGGCGGCGAGCGGGCCGCCCGGCCTCCGTCCGGCCCTCAGCCCGATGTCAGCCGGGTCGGCTGGACGCCGGTGAGGAGGGTGTTCAGGGCCCGGTCGATGTCCGCGCCGAGGAACCAGTCGCCGGTGTGGTCGATGCTGTAGACGCGGCCCTCGCTGTCCATGGCGAGGATCGCCTGCCCCTCGCTCTCCTGGCCCAGCGGGCTGACCTCGGTGGCCAGCGCGCGGCCGAGGTCGCCCAGGGTGCGGGCGAGGTGGAGGCCGCTGAGCGGGTCGATCGTCACGGAGGCGGGGGCGATCTGCCGGCCGGGGCCGGGGGCGAGGACGCGCAGGTTGCCGAACTCCGCCCAGGCCTCGACCACGGCGGGGAACACCGCGTGCTCGTGTCCCGCCGGTGAGGTGTGGGCGCGCAGGGCGTCGGCCCACTCCTCGGCCTGCCGGATGATCCAGCGGCCGGGCTCCCAGCCCGCCGCGCGCAGGGCCTTCTCCACGACGGGGGTGAAGCGGGTGGAGGCGTGTTGGTTCGGATCGTGCATCGGGGTGCCGTCAGCCCTTCTCGGCCGTGGTGGCCGCGCCGTCGGCGGTGAGGTCGACGGGGCGTACACCGAAGTGGGCGAGCATCACCGTGCAGGAGCGGCAGGGCGCGGCGTAACTTCCGTGGCCGGGGTCGCCGTCCTCGCGGATGTGGCGGGCGGTGAGCCGGCCGTGCTTGAGCGCGCGCCGGGCCTCGCCGCTGGTGAGGGGTTTGCGCTGGGCGCGCTTGGAGCGGGTTCCCTCTGCCGCGGTGAGCTGCCGGGAGAGGAGTATCGCCTCGGGGCAGCGGCCCGTGAAGCGTTCGCGCTGGCTGGTGGGCAGGGTGTCGAGGAAGTCCTG
>NZ_JBSFVR010000410.1:0-6373 GCF_053592415.1 Streptomyces sp. NPDC002690
GGCAGCGCGATCAGCGCCGACACCGTGAGGGCGGCCCCGATCCGGGTCAGCGAGGTGTCCAGGACGGACTGGAGGCTGATCGGTGAGCACGGCGGCCAGTGCCCGGTGCGCTCTGCGACGGTCGGCAGCCGTCGCCTGGCCGACCACGGCGGAGCCGATCAGCGGATGCCCGAAGGAGAGCCGCCGGTCGGCCACCGAGATCGCCACCAGCCGGTTGCGCTCGGCGGACTCCAGGAGGTCGACGGCTGTACGGCCGTTCGCCGCCGCCTCGATCACGGACAGGTCGCCGGTCCCTTCGAGGGCCGCGATGAGGAGGAGTTCGCGGCTCTGTTCGGGCAGGCCGGCGACGCGTTCGGCGAACAGGGTCTGGAGGCGCTCGCCGAGCGGCAGCACCGACGGAACCACCGCGGTCGCCCCCGTACGCTGTTCACGTTCGAGAGCCGCCGGCAGCTCCACCAGCGCGAGCGGGTTGCCGCGCGCCTCCGCCGCTATCCGGCGGCGCAGGGCGGAAGACATCCCGGGATGGGTCCGGGCCAGCAGGGTGGCCGACGACGCGTCGTCGAGCGGGGTGAGCCGGTGCTCGGTGAGACCACTGGACCCGAAGAAGCTGTCCGAGGTGGCGCGGGACGCCGCGAGGAAGCTGATCCGGCTGCCGACGAGCCGCCTGGCCACGAAGCCCAGGACCGAGGTGGTGGCCCTGTCCAGCCAGAGCAGGTCGTCGACGACGATCAGCAGCGGGGTGTCGTCGGCGATCCGGCGCAGGAGCAGCAGCGCCGCGGTGGAGATCAGCAGGCGGCTGGGCGGCGGTCCACTGCCGATGCCGACCGCGATGCGCAGCGCGTCGCGGTGTCCCGGGTCCAGCAGGTCCATCGAGCCGAAGAGCGGGACGAGAAGCTGGTTGAGGCCGGCGTAGCCCACGTCGGCCTCGAACTGCACGCCGTTCGACCGCAGTACGCGGGTGCCCTCGGAGGCGGCCCCTGCGGCGACCGCGTCGAGGAGGGCGCTCTTGCCGATACCCGCCTCGCCGGTCAGCAGCATGGCCGCACCGTGGATCGCGGAGCCGGTGAAGTGGGTCCGTACGAACGCCAGGTCCCGCTCCCGCCCGATCAGCCGCGCCGAAGCGGGACCTGAGGCGCGGTCCGGGTCGTTCATCGGGCTGTGGTCTCCGAAGTCCGGGATGAGGAGGTGCCCGACGCCGGTCGCGATGCCTCGAGCCGACGCCTCCGCGGTGACGTGGGGAATCGTGCGGGCGGCATGGTCTGCGCACTCTATCCTCCGCGGCCCCGGACGCGGTCAGCACCCGGCGGGCGTCGGTCGCCGCCACCCCGACGACCTCGCGTGCGCACGGCTGCGCCCCGGGGACGGTTGCCGGGCACGGGTGAAGCGCCCGGGCTCCCGGGGTGAACCGGCCCCGTGGCGGGGCCCGAACCCCGCACCGCAGAAGTCGAACACCGAGAATACGTGTGCCATCTCGGGACACCCGGAGTTGCCGTGCGCGTGTCCTCCCCCGCCCGAGTTCACGGCACATGTTGTTCCCGTCACACATGATTCATCGGTATCAGATATGCCGAATCATTGATTCGAATCGCTGCTACTGTCAAACATGGACCGATGATTCACGCAGCGCCACACAGAACGGATCCACACATGTCTTCTCAGCAACACGACATCATCGTCGTCGGTGGCGGTACGGCCGGGTGTGTGCTCGCCGCGCGTCTGACCGAGGACCCCGGAACCCGCGTACTACTGCTGGAGGCCGGATCGGCCACTTTGCCCGAGGCCGTGGCGTATCCGCCGGCCTGGCCCTCGCTCGCGGCCTCGGAGGTCGGCTGGGGTGACACCACGGTGGTCCAGCAGGCTTCCGGTGCCCCGGTGCCGCTCCCTCGCGGCAAGGGGCTGGGCGGCTCGTCAGCCATCAACGCCATGGTCTTCGCCCGCGGCCACCACACCAGCTACGACAGCTGGAGTGCGCACGGAGCCAAGGGCTGGACCTACGAAGACCTGCTCCCCTACTTCCAGCGCAGCGAGACGGCCACGAGCGGTGCGCCCGGCCGCGGCACGAACGGCCCGCTCATCGTCGGACCGGCCCAGCCGCCCAACGACATCCTGCTCGCCTGCCTCGACGGTGCGATCGAGACCGGCCACCGCCGGGCCGTCGACATCAGCGGCGGCCTGGAGGAGGGCTTCGCCCCCGTCGACCTCAACGTCGTCGCCGGGCGCAGGCAGAGCGCCGCCGACGCCTACCTCGCGCCGGCCCTCGGCCGCCCCAACCTCACCGTGGTCACCGGGGCGAACGCGCACCGGCTGATCTTCGAAGGCACCCGTTGCGTAGGGGTGGAGTACGGCGTGGACGGCCGCACCCACACCGCGACGGCGGCCGGCGAGGTGGTGCTCACGGCCGGGACCATCGGGTCCGCGACGCTCCTGCAGCGCTCCGGCATCGGCTCCGAGGAGGATCTGCGGCAGGCCGGGGTGGACGTCTTCCACCGGCTGCCGGGTGTGGGTCGCAACCTCCACGACCACCCGCGCGCCAACCTCGTCCACCGGGCCCGGCGGCCCGTTCCCACCCCGCGCAACAACCACGGCGAGATCCTGGGACTCCTGCGCAGCACCCCGGACGCCGACGGACCGGACGTGCAGATCATCTTCATCGACATCCCGCTGCCCAACGCGGTCGCCCCGGTGCAGAACGGCTTCACCATCGGGATCTCGCCGATGCGGCCGGTCAGCCGCGGCTCGCTCCGGATCAGCTCGGCCGACCCCTACGCGGCGCCCCTGCTCGACCCCCGGTACTTCACCGCGGAGGAAGACGTCCGCGCCGTGCTGTCCGGCATCGCCACCGCGCGCCGGATCACCCGGTCCGACGCACTCGCCGGATGGGGGATCGAGGAGGTCAGTCCGGGCCTCGGTGCCGTGGACGAGGAGTCCCTCGCCCAGCACGCCCGCAGGTACTTCGGCTCGTACTGCCACCCTGTCGGCACCTGCCTGATGGGCGAGGACGAGACGTCCGTCGTCGACTCCGAGCTGCGCGTCCGCGGCCTCGACAACCTGCGGGTCGCCGACGCCTCAGTGATCCCCGCCATCCCTTCCAACAACACCAACGCCACCGTGTACGCGATCGCCGAGCGCGCCGTCGACCTGCTGCGCCGTTCCTGATCCGGCCTCCACGCCCCCGGGGCCGCCGGGGGTCCGCACCCGTCCGGCGCGCCACGTGCCACGAAGGCGGCCCGGGGAACGGCCCGCGGCGACAGAGGCAGGGGGGACGCGGGACACCTCCGGCGGGTCCTCCTGCCGCGGGCCGGGCAGCCCGAGGACCAGGAGTACGAGAAGGGCGAAAGCCGCACGTCCTCTAGACTCCGATCATTGCAGGGGACGCGCGGAGCCTGGTGGCCGGCGCGTCCGGGTGGTGCGGAGCGCCGGGCCTCCATAAGCCCGGCCATGGAAGGCAGCCCGATGAACGACCTGGACCCGACCGTCCGCCCGGACACCACGGGGCTGGTGGGACGCGACCGGGACCTGGCGTTCATCCACTCCTTCTTCGGCAACACCGAGGTGCGGGGCGCCGCCCTGCTGCTCTCGGGCGAAGCCGGGGTGGGCAAGACCGCCGTGCTCGACGCCGTGGTGGGCGCCGCGGCGCGCGACGGCGTCCGGGTGCTGCGCGCCGCCGGTGCGGAGTTCGAGGCCGACATCGGCTACGCGGGTCTCAACCAGCTGCTCGTTCCGCTCTTCGACGACTTCGACATCCTTGACGACGTCCACCGCGACGCGCTGCGGGTCGCCGTCGGCATCGGCAGCGGGCCGCCCCCGGACCGTCTTCTCACCTCCACCGCGGCGCTGTTGCTGCTCCGGCTGATCTCCGTCCGGACACCGCTGCTGATCGTGGTGGACGACCTGCCGTGGCTGGACAGGGCGACCAACGCCGTGCTCGGCTTCGTGGCCCGCCGGCTCGTCGGCAGCCGTATCGACTTTCTCGCGGCCTCCCGCGCGGGCTCCGAGAGCTTCTTCGAACCCAGCGGCCTGACCCGGCGCCGGCTGGAGCCGCTCGACGACACCGCGTCGGCCGAGCTGCTCGCACTCACCCACCCCGATGTCTCGCCCGCCGTCCGTCGGCGCATCGTGGCCGAGGCGCGCGGCAACCCGCTGGCGCTGGTCGAGCTGCCGATGGCGCTCTCGGCCGAGCAGCGCGCGACCCTGACGGCAATGCCCGCCGTACTGCCGTTGAGCGACCGGCTGCAGGCCATGTTCACTTCGCGGGTGGCCCGCCTGCCGGAGAGCAGCCGGGAAATCCTGCTGCTCGCAGCCCTCGACGGAACCGGTGACCTGGCCTCCGTCGAAGCCGCCGGGGCCGGTCGGACCTCCGTGGACGACCTCGCCCCCGCGGAGCGGGAGCGGCTGGTGACGATCTCGGCGGACAACCGGCGGCTGTCGTTCAAGCATCCTCTGATCGGTTCGGCGGTGGTGGAACTGGCGACCGCCTCCGAACGCAGACGAGCGCATCAAGCCCTCGCCGGCGTACTCGGCGACCAAGTGGAGCGGCGCGCCTGGCACCTGGGAGAAGCGGCGGTGGGCCCGGACGAGACGGTCGCCGCGCTGCTCGAAGAGGCCGGACACCACCGGTTGCGGCGTGGTGACGCGCTCGGCGCGGTCGCCGCGCTGACCCGCGCCGCCGGGCTCAGTACCACGGCGGCCGACGAGAGCCGCCGGCTGGCCGAGGCGGCCTATGTC
Organism: Streptomyces sp. NPDC002690; assembly: GCF_053592415.1. NCBI lineage: Bacteria > Bacillati > Actinomycetota > Actinomycetes > Kitasatosporales > Streptomycetaceae > Streptomyces > Streptomyces sp. NPDC002690. Next base: position 4,726 of record NZ_JBSFVR010000410.1, read on the forward strand.
GGCGTGGACTCCGGAGGCGAGCTGGACGAAGCCTCCCGGCTGCTCGCCGGAGCCCGGCTCGTCCACCCCGGCACGGGGCAGGAGTCGTTGCACGCGGCGGCGGCATCCGCGTTCCTGCTGATCAACCGGGACGGCGACATCGACACCGCGTACCGACTGCTGGTCGGCGCGATCGAGGCCGGTCAGCACGGTTACGACGCCTCGGACCCCGCCCTCGTCGAGGCGCTGCATCTGCTGGTGCTGCTGTGCTGGTACGGCGGCAGGCCGGAACTGTGGCAGCCGCTGATCGCATTCGTGGACCGGCTCACCCCGAAGCCGCCCGAACTGCTCTGGGTGATCACCCAGACCTTCGGCGACCCGGCGCGCACCGGCCCGGCTGCGCTGCCCCGGCTGACGCGACTGATCGACACCGTGGGCGACGACCCCACCCGGGTCGTCCGGGTCGGCACCGCCGCCGTCTTCCCGGACCGGCTGGGGGACTTCCGCTGGGCCACGCGCCGGGTGGTGGAGCAGGGCCGCGCGGGCGCGGCTCCCGTACGCCGGCATCTGGGCGCGCTGATGCATCTGGGCCTGGACTACTTCCGGCTGGGCCGGTGGGACGACGCCACCGAGCTGGCGACCGAAGGACTCAGGCTGTGCGAGGACCATGATTACCGGTTCTTCGCCTGGTACTTCCAGTACATCCTGGCAGCCGTGGCCGGCGTGCGGGGCGACAGCGGGAGCAGCACCGAACTCACAGAGGAGATCGTCCGCTGGGCGACACCGCGCGGTACCCACGGCGCGCGGTTCTTCGCCTGCCACGCCAGGGCTCTCTCCGCCCTCGGCGCCGGCGACTTCGAGACCGCGTACCAGCATGCCGGCACGCTCAGTCCGCCCGGAACCATCGCCCCCTACGTGCCGATCGCCATGTGGGGCGCGTTGGACCTGGTGGAGGCGGCCGTCCGGACCGGTCGGGGAAGGGAGGCCGCGGCCCACGCGGAGGCCATGCGCAGGTGCGAGATGGCCCGGCTGTCGCCCCGGCTCGAGCTCCTGGTGCTGGCCGGGGAGGCACTGACCACGCCCGGGGAGGCGGCCCTGCCTCTCTTCGAACGGGCCCTGTCCCTGCCCGGGGCCGAACGCCAGCCCTTCGAGGTCGCGCGGGTCCGGCTCTTCTACGGCGAGCGGCTGCGGCGGCTGCGGGCCACGACGGACGCCCGTGAGCAACTGTCCCAGGCGCTGGAGGCGTTCCAGCGCCTGGGGGCCAAGCCCTGGACGGCGCGTGCCGCGGCCGAGCTGCGGGCCAGCGGCCAGTCCGCGCCCGCCGGGGCTCGCCCGGCCGGGGCGTCGCTGACCGCCCAGGAGCTCCAGATCGCCACGCTCGCGGCCACCGGTCTGACCAACAAGCAGATCGCCGAACGGCTGTCGCTCTCCCATCGGACCATCGGCACGCATCTGTACCAGATCTATCCCAAACTGGGCATCACTTCACGGGCCGCGCTACGGGACGCGCTCTCCCGGCTCGACGCGGGCAGCGGCGACTGAGCGAGGATGAACACCTGACGGGCCGAGCCCGTCCCGCGCACCCGGCTCGGTCGCGGCGGAGCTGTCGGAAGGGGAGCCGGAGCTCCGGGACTTCGTGCGCGGCAACGTCAAGGCCCGTGAGCGCATG
>NZ_JBSFVR010000411.1:0-6334 GCF_053592415.1 Streptomyces sp. NPDC002690
CCCCGAGTACTCCTGGATGCCGAAGTTGTGCACGGCCAGGTCCAGGTGGACCGCCGCCGCCATGCCCACCGGCGAGATGTCCTCCGGCCCGTGCGTCGCGGCCTTGACCTGGTACTGCGCGGCGAAGTCGAAGAGCTTGCGCAGCGGGGTGACCCCGCCGAAGTGGGTGACCGCCGAACGTGCGTAGTCGATCAGCCGCTCGGTGATCAGGGCTTGGTAGTCGTGGACGGTGTTGAAGACCTCGCCCACCGCGAGCGGGGTGGTCGTGTGGTGGCGGATCAGGCGGAACGCGTCCTGGTTCTCGGCGGGCGTGCAGTCCTCCAGCCAGAACGGGCGGTACGGCTCCAGGTCCTTGCCGAGCCGCGCCGCCTGGATCGGGGTGAGCCGGTGATGGGCGTCGTGGAGCAGCGGCAGTTCGTCGCCGAACTCCGCCCGTACCGCTTCGAAGACCGCCGGGACGTGCCGCAGGTATGCGTCGGTGTCCCAGTCCTCCACCAGCGGCCTGGCCCGCTGATGGAGCACGGCGGCGCCGCTCTCGTCGGTGGTGTGCACCCCGTAGACCGCCTTCAGCCCCGGCACGCCGGTCTGGATGCGGACGGCCCGGTATCCCTCGGCGAGGCGGGCCCGGACGGAGTCGAGCAGCTCCGGGATACCGGCGCCGTTGGCGTGGCCGTAGGTGCGGACCCGGTCGCGGCTCGCGCCGCCGAGGAGCTGGTAGAGCGGGAGCCCCGCGGCCTTGGCCTTGATGTCCCAGAGCGCCACGTCCACGGCGGCTATCGCGGCCATGGTGACCGGCCCGCGCCGCCAGTAGGCGCCGCGGTACAGGTACTGCCAGGTGTCCTCGACGCGGTGCGGGTCGAGCCCGATGAGGAGCGGCAGGACGTGGTCGTCGAGGTAACTGACGACGGCGAGTTCCCGGCCGTTGAGGGTGGCGTCGCCGAGACCGGTGAGCCCTTCGTCGGTCGTCAGTTTCAGCGTGACGAAGTTGCGTCCGGGACTGGTGACGATCAACTTCGCGTCGACGATCTTCATGCGCGTGCTCTCTCCGGTGCTGGGCAGGGCTGTGCGATACCGGGGCGAGCCGTCCTCGAACTGGGCGGCCGGCCTTGCCGGTATTCCATCAGTCCCGTCACCGGTGCTCTGCCCTGGCCTCCCTCCTGTGCCGTTGTCCGCGTCCGCGCCCCGGAGCGCGGTGGCCGGACCGTGACGGGTCCGGCCACCGCGCCATGGTTCACCCCGTGTACTGCGCGAACACGCGGGTGTAGTCCCATGCCTGCTGGCTGACGTCCGAGCAGGTGTCCGCGCCGCCCCCGGTGCACGGCCGGTCACGGTTGACCGACCAGAAGGTCAGCCGCGCCAGGTGGTGCTGCTGGGCGTAGGCGAGGATGGTGCGGAAGTCGTCCACCGTCACCGTCTCGTTGTCGTCGGTGAGACCGTTCATGGACGAGATGCCGATCGACCGGTACGCCTGGTCGTCGGTGTAGCCGTAGGCGCTCTTCACCGCGTTCTTCAGGCCCTCGGCTGCCTGCTTGGTGAGGTTGCCCATGTTCTGGCCGGCGCCGCCGAAGTCGAACGGCATGATCGTCCAGCTGTCGACGGTCAGCCCCGAGGAGGCGGCCCGGTTGATCAGCGAGCTGTCCGGACCGCTCTGGCCGGTGCCGAAGGTCACGTACACCTTGATGCCCGGGTTGTTGGCCCTGACGGTCTTCAACGCGTCCACCGTGCGCTGCTGCACGGTGGCGTTGCTGTAGGCGTCCGCCTCGATGTCGATGTCGATCGCCTTGAGCCCGTACGCGTTGATGACCTTCTGGTACGCGGCTGCCAGCTCACCGGCGCTGGAGCAGGAAGTCTCCAGCTTGTTGCCGCTCCAGCCGCCGAACGACGGGATGACGTCGCCGCCCGCCCCGCGCACGGTGTTGATCGTCTGCTGGTCGACCCCGCCGGCCAGCGCCCGCGAGCCGTCCCACTGCGGGTTGCAGTAGCCGTTGCTCAGGACGAACGCCAGCGTGAACCACTTCACCCCGGTCGCGTTCATCACGGTCGTCGGATTCGGCGGGCTGCCCCACCCGTTGTAGAGGTACGGGGCCACGGCCATGGTCCCGCCGGGGGCCGGCGTGCTGCCGCCCGAGGGGACCGTCCACTTCTGGTTGGCGGTGCCGGAGCAGGTCCAGAGCTGGAGGCGGGTGCCGTTGGCGGAGGAGTTGCCGGTGGCGTCCATGCACTTGTTCGACTGGATGCCGACGATGTCCTTGGCGGCGGGGACGGCCCATTTCTGTGCGGCGGTTCCGTTGCAGTCCCAGAGTTGGAGCAGGGTGCCGTCGGCGGTTCCGGCGTCCTTGGCGTCGAGGCACTTGCCCAGCGCGCGGATGGTGCCGTCGGAGTTGACGCTCCACTGCTGCGCCGCGCTGCCGTTGCAGTCGTAGAGCTGGACGGCCGTGCCGTTGGCCGAGGAAGCGGCGGCGACGTCGACGCATTTGCCGCCGATGCCCGTGATCGCGCCGGTCGCGGTCACCGCCGCCTGCGCGGTGGCGGGCAGCGAGACGAGGGAGGCTCCCGCGGCGAGGAGGAGCGCGGCGGGCACGGCCAGGGACGGGACCCAGCGGCGACGGGATGCGGTGAGGGCGCTCACGCGGCGTTCACCGTCCACTTCTGGTTGGCGGTGCCGGAGCAGGTCCAGAGCTGGAGGCGGGTGCCGTTGGCGGAGGAGTTGCCGGTGGCGTCCATGCACTTGTTCGACTGGATGCCGACGATGTCCTTGGCCGCGGGAGTCGCCCACTTCTGCGCGGCGGTTCCGTTGCAGTCCCAGAGTTGGAGCAGGGTGCCGTCGGCGGTTCCGGCGTCCTTGGCGTCGAGGCACTTGCCCAGCGCGCGGATGGTGCCGTCGCTGTTGACGGCCCACTTCTGGGCGGCCGAGCCGTTGCAGTCGTAGAGCTGGACGGCGGTGCCGTTCGTGGTGGCGGCGCCGGCGACGTCGACGCATTTGCCGCCGATGCCCGTGATCGAACCACCGGTGGCCGGGGGAGGGGTGGTACCGCCGTCACTGGTGGTGACGTGCACGTAGTCGACGACGAGCTGACCGGGGAACGGCGTCGAGCCGTCGGGGTCGCCGGGCCAGTAGCCGCCGACCGCGAGGTTCAGGATGATGAAGAAGGGCTTGTTGAACACCCAGCTGTTGCCGCCCAGGTCTGCGGGGGTACGCGTCTGGTAGACGTTTCCGTCGACCGACCAGGTGATGGAGTTGGGGGCCCAGTCGACCGCGAAGGTGTGGAACGCGTCGGCGAAGGCCTGGCCGCTCGGCAGGGAGTAGCCCGCACCGATGCCCGCCGAGCCGGAGTAGCCGGGGCCGTGGATGGTGCCGTGGACCGCGCCGGGCTCGAAGCCGACGTTCTCCATGATGTCGATCTCACCGCTGTTGGGCCAGCCGACGCTGCCCAGGTCCGCGCCGAGCATCCAGAACGCCGGCCACATGCCCTGGCCGCGCGGGATCTTCATCCGGGTCTCGACGTGTCCGTACGTCGACGTGAACTTGCCCGAGGTGTTCAGCCGGGCCGAGGTGTACTGGCAGGTGCCGTACCAGCACTGGTAGTTGGCGGGGTTCTCCTTGCGAGCGGTGATGACCAGATTGCCCTGGCCGTCGAGCTTGGCGTTGTTCGACCCCGCCGTGTAGTACTGCCGCTCGTGGTTGCTGACGTTGTCGCCGGTCTCGGTCTGCCACTTGCTCGCGTCGGGCGCGGACCCGGCGGTGCCGTTGAAGTCGTCGGCGAAGGTCGTCGCCGCGGCCGCGGTGGCGGCGCTCTCCGCGGTCACGGGCGCCGCGCCGGCCGGTGCGGCCATGAGTACGCCCGAACAGCAGAGCAGGGAGGCGACGGAGAGCGCCAGTCGGCGCCTGAAGGGAGTTCGCACGGTCATCACATCACTTCGCGTGGGGGGCATCTGTCATGGCCATGACAGATGAAGGCATGGCGGATGAAGGTGTGGCGGACCGGGATCGAAGTCCACCACCCCGAGGTGCAAGGCCGGTTGTTAATTCACTACTTGATTTAAGTGAGGGGGAGAGGGGGCGTCAAGGTGCTGGTACGGACCTTCTGTTGATGTGCGCCGACAGGATTTCGGACCGCCCGGTTCACGTCTTGAACGATCGTGCCCGCTGGAGGGGCGAGCTGCCCGGTGGTGCGGCGGCGGGCCGACGCGCGGGTGGGCGTACGTCCGGGCCGCGTCCGACCGCTCCCGCCGGTTTCGCGGGCCGTCCGGGCATCTCGTCGGTGCCCTGGGGGTGGGTGCGACGGCCGTGTCTCTCGCCTCGGCGGAACTCGTCGTGCCCGGCGGCGTCTCTCGCCTCGGCGGAACTCGTCGTGCTCCGCCGCGACGACCGCGTGCCCGGGCGCGCTCGTCACGAGGGGTGAGCGGGATCTGTCGTCGCCGTGGTGGAGGGGTGTGATGCATGGCTCTCGTGGAGAGTGGGCGGTCGCGCGGGGTGACGTGCGCCACTCGGCTCCACCGGTCCGGTCGTCGAAAAAGGCGAGTGGAAATCGGTCGCCAGTGCGGGCCGTCATACCAGAGCGGGACGGATGGCGGGCAAGTTCGACAACTGGCGCTCACGCCCGCCGCGTCGGCGACTACCGTGTGTGCTCAGTGATCAACGATGGGCTCATGTTCTTCGAGCCCGCCCGGTTGATCCGGAGCCTGACCGACCCCCTTTGGTGCCACCGCATGAACGATTCCGGGTGCCCCACGTACCGAGGACGCTGATGTCTCAACTTCGCGCACCAGAAGCGCGACCGGATCGCCGAGAGAGCGGGCGGCACGGCCGCCCGGCGGGCCGTTCCCAGACCGCCGCCGCCAAGCCGCGCGCCGTGCAGTCGGCGTCGGAGCTGCGGATACGCGGTCAGATGGTGCGGGCGGCGCTGCTGCCGACCGTGGCCGCCCTGTTGAGCGGTACCGCCGCGGTCATCTTCACCGTACGGGCTTCCGGGGTGCGTCCCTCCGGCAGCCTGCTGGCGGCGCTCGGGGGATCCGGCGCACTGGCCCTGACGGCCGTCGTGGCCGCGTGCGTCGGCGCCCGCCGGATCTCGGCCGGGCTGCTCGACCGCGCCCAGGCGCTGCGCCGGGCCAACGCCCGGGGCCAGGTCGACCTGCAGCGAGCGCTGGAACAGCTCCGGGCCGGGGAGCAGTTGCCCGCCCGCAAGGCCTCGCAGCCCACCGCCCCGGGAGCGGATGCCTTCGACCTGCTGGGACAGGAGATCGCACGGTCCCAGGAGGCCGCCGTGGCCGCCGTGGGCCAGGCGTCCCAGCTCTTCAGCAACACGGGCAACGAACAGAAGGTCGAGGTCTTCGTCAACCTCGCGCGTCGCCTTCAGTCTCTGGTGCACCGCGAGATCCAGATCCTCGACGAACTCGAACACGAGGTGGAGGACCCCGACCTCCTCAAGGGCCTTTTCCACGTCGACCACCTGGCGACCCGCATCCGACGCCACGCCGAGAACCTCGCCGTGCTCGGCGGCGCCGTGTCCCGTCGGCAGTGGTCGAACCCGGTCACCCTCACCGAGGTGCTGCGCTCCGCCATCGCGGAGGTCGAGCAGTACCCGCGGGTCAAACTGGTGCCGCCGATCGAGGGCACCCTGCGTGGACACGCCGTCGCCGACGTGATCCACCTGGTGGCCGAACTCGTGGAAAACGCCACGGTGTTCTCCGCCCCGCACACCCAGGTCCTGCTGCGTGTCCAGCCCGTCACGGCGGGCTTCGCGCTGGAGGTGGAGGACCGCGGGCTCGGCATGCCGGGCCAGGAGCAGAGCCGGATGAACGCCCTGCTCGCCGACCCCGACCAGGTCAACGTCGCCCACCTGCTCCAGGACGGCCGCATCGGGCTGTTCGTCGTCTCCGCACTGGCCCGCCGCCACGGCATCGCGGTCCGGCTGGAGAGCAACATCTACGGCGGTACGCAGGCGGTCCTGGTCCTCCCGCAGGTGCTGCTCGGCACCGAGGGCGACACCACCACCCCGCCGGAGGGTGTCCCGGTGCCCCCGCCCGGTGCCGTGCACCGGCCGCCGGCCCAGGACTCCGGTCCACGGGCCCACCCGGCACCGGCGTTCGCCGAGTCCCGGTCGGTACCGGTCCTTCCCGGGGGCCCGGACCGTGCACGGCAGCCGGTCCAGGAACAGCTTCCGCCCGCCCCGGACCGGACGAGGACCCCGAACCCCTCGCAGTCCGCGCACACCCCGCACTCCTCGCATTCCCCGCGTACCCCGCACGAGCAGTACCCGTCCACGCCGCAGGATCAGCTCCGGCCCGTGGTGGGACGACTCCGGCCGCCCGGTGAGGCGCAGGCCGCGGCCGA
>NZ_JBSFVR010000412.1:0-6328 GCF_053592415.1 Streptomyces sp. NPDC002690
TACGCCGCACCCGTCTTCAGCACCGCCAGAATCGCCACCACCAGACCGGCCGACCGCGGCAACGCCACCGCCACCAACCGCTCCGGACCCGCACCCCGCGCCACCAGCACATGCGCCAGACGATTCGCCCGCGCATCCAACTCCGCGTAAGACAACGACACATCCGGACCCACCACCGCCACGGCATCCGGAACCCCGGACACCCGAGCCCGGAACAACTCCAACAAGCCCTCACCGGACACCCCGGCCACCGGACCCGCACCCAGCGCCGCCAACTCACCCCGCTCGTCGTCACCGAGCAGATCGAGCCCGCTGAGCCGGCGTCGCGGGTCGGCGACCGCGAGGCGGAGCAGCCGCTCCCACCGTGCGGTCATCGTCGTCACGGCTGCCGGGTCGTACAGGTCGGTGGTGTACTCGACGGCTCCGTCGATCCCGTCCGGGGAGCCGTCCTCGGCGTACCGTTCGGACAGGGTGAAGATCAGGTCGAGCTTGGCCGTGGTCGACGCCGACGGCATGTCGTCCACGCGCAGCCCGGGCGGCGCGAAGTCGGCCCGGGGCGCGTTCTGCAGCACCAGCATGACCTGGAACAGCGGGTGGTGCGCGAGCGATCGGGACGGGTTGAGGACTTCGACCAGGTACTCGAACGGCAGGTCCTGGTGGGCGTACCCGGCCAGCGCCGTGTCCCGGACCCGGTCCAGCAGGTCGGCGAACGTCGGATCGCCCGAGGTGTCGGTCCGGAACACCAGGGTGTTGACGAAGTAGCCGACGAGTTCGTCCTGCGCCTGGTCGGTCCGGCCGGCGACCGGGCTTCCGACGGCGATGTCGTCGCCCGCGCCGAGCTTGCTCAGCAGCGCGGCGAGACCGGCCTGGAGGACCATGAACAGACTGGTCCCGTGCGCGCGGGCGAGTTCGCTCAGACCTCGGTGCAGCTCGGCGTCCAGCCCCGCGCTCACGGAGGAGCCCCGATGGGTGGCGATCGCCGGGCGGGGCCGGTCGGTGGGCAACTGGACGCACTCCGGCAGCCCTGCCAGCTGCCGGGTCCAGTAGTCCGCGTGTCCGGCGAACAGACTGTCCCGGTCCGCGGAGTCCCCGAGCAGCTCGTGCTGCCACAGGGTGTAGTCGGCGTACTGCACCGGCAGCGGCGCCCACCGCGGCTCCTCGCCGCGGTGGCGCGCCGCGTAGGCGGCGGTCAGTCCCCCGGTGAGCGGGCCCAGCGACCAGCCGTCGCCCGCGATGTGGTGGAGCACCACCTGGAAGACGTGCTCGTCCGGCGCGAGCTCGAACAGCTGGACCCGCAGCGGCACGTCGACCGCCAGGTCGAAGGGACGGTCCTTCGCCGTCGCCATCAGAGCGGGCAGTCGGGCCTCGGTGGTCCGGTCCACGAGCAGCCGCGGGCGGGCCGCCGTCACGTCCAGCACGTGCTGCCGCGGCGTGCCGTCGACGGCGGGGAAGACGGTGCGCAGGCTTTCGTGCCGGGCCACCACGTCCGCCACGGCGGCTTCCAAGGCCCGCCGGTCCAGATCCCCGGTCAGCCGCCACGCCAGGGAGATGTGGTAGTTGGCGCCCGCGCCCTCCAACTGGTGCAGGAACCACAGCCGCCGCTGCGCGAAGGACAGCGGTACCGCCTCGGGGCGCTCGCGCTTCACCAGGGCGGCCTGCGCCGGCCCGGCGGCCACCAGGGCGGCGGCCAGTCCCGCCGGGGTCGGCGCCTCGAACAGGGTGCGCAGCGGCATTTCCACGCCGAGCGTCGCGCGGACGCGGGCGGCCAGGCGGGTGGCGAGCAGGGAGTGCCCGCCCAGGTCGAAGAATCCGTCCTCCACACCGGCCGACGCCACCCCCAGGACCTCCGCGAAGAGCTCGCAGAGGATCTGCTCCTGCGGGGTGCGCGGGGCGCGGCCGGTGGCCGTCGGGGCGGTGTCGGGCGCGGGCAGGGCCCGGTGGTCCAGCTTGCCGTTGACGGTCAGCGGCAACGCGTCCAGCAGGACGAACGCCGACGGCACCATGTACTCCGGCAGCCGCTCGCGCAGGTACCCGCGCAGCTCGGCGGCTTCGGGGGCGGCGCCCTGGGCGGGCACCAGGTAGGCGGCCAGCCGAGTGTCGTCGGCCCGGTCCTGCCGTGCGAGGACGGCGACCTGGGCGATGCCCGGGTACGCGGCCAGCGCCGCCTCGATCTCGCCGAGTTCGATCCGGAACCCGCGCACCTTCACCTGCTGGTCGGCCCGGCCGACGTAGCGCAGGCTTCCGTCCGCCGCGCGGCGCACCACGTCGCCGCTGCGGTACATGCGCGATCCCGGCACTCCGAACGGGTCCGCCACGAACCGCCCCGAGGTCAGGCCGGGCCGGTTGAGGTAGCCGCGCGCCAGGCCCGCGCCCGCGACGTACAGCTCGCCGGGCACGCCAGGGGCCACCGGCCGCAGGCCGTCGTCGAGCACGTACGCCCGCAGGTCCGGCAGGGCCGTGCCGATCCGGCCGGCGGATGCGGGGGACCGGTCGAGCGCCGCGTGGGTGACGTGCACCGTGGTCTCGGTGATGCCGTACATGTTGACCAGTCGCGGCGCGTCGTCCGCGTGGCGCTGGTACCAGCCCGACAGCCGGCCGTGCTCCAGTGCCTCGCCGCCGAACACCACCGTGCGCAGGGCGAGGCGGCTGCCGGTCTCCGGTGCCTGGGCGTCCGCCTGGGCCAGCTGGTAGAAGGCGGACGGGGTCTGGTTGAGCACCGTCACGCCCTCACGGGCGAGCAGGTCCAGGAACCGGCCGGGCGACCGGCTGGTCTCGTGGTCCACGACCACCAGACGGCCGCCGTGCAGCAACGGGCCCCACAGCTCCCACACCGAGAAGTCGAAGGCGTAGGAGTGGAAGAGGCTCCAGACGTCGTCGGCACTGAAGCCGAACAGCTCCCGGGTGGTGTCGAACAGGCGCACCACGTTGCGGTGCGGGACCACCACGCCCTTGGGGTTGCCGGTGGAGCCGGAGGTGTGGATGACGTAGGCGGCGTGGGCCGGGTCGAGGACGATCCCCGGGTCCGTGTCCGGAAATCCTTCCAGGTCGGCGGTGTCCAGCAGGAGCCGGTCCACGCCTTCGGCATCCAGCCGCTCTCCGGTCCGGCTCGTCGTCACGAGGAGCGCGGGCCGGGTGTCCTGGAGCAGGTAGGCGATGCGGGCGGCAGGGTACTCCGGGTCCACCGGGACGTACGCGGCGCCGGCCTTGAGCACGGCGAGCACCGCCACGACCAGCTCCGCCGAGCGCGGCAGGGCCAGCGCCACCAGCTGCTCCGGCCCCACCCCCCGGCGGATCAGGGCGTGCGCCAACCGGTTGGCGCGGGCGTTCAACTCGCCGTACGTCAGGGTGGTTCCGCCGCCGCTGAGGGCGGTCCCCGCGGGGTTCGCGCGTACCTGCCGCTCGAACAGCGCGGGCAGACCGCTCTCCGGCAGCGCCCCGTCCTGGTCGGTGGGGGCCGGCAGCAGGGCCCGGAGCTCGTCGGCGGACAGTACGTCCACCTGGGCGATCCGTCGGCCGGGGGCGGCGACGACGGCACGCAGCAGCCGCTGCCAGCGCTCGACGATCCCGGCGACGGTGTCCGCGTCGAACAGATCGGTGCTGTACTCCACGACGCCCGACAGACCCTCACCGTCCGCCTGTTCGGCCAGGACGAAGTTCAGGTCGCACTTGGCCGTCCCGGTGGGGACCAGATCGGTCGCCACCCGCAGGCCCGGCAGGTCGAAGGTGCCGAACGGCGCGTTCTGGAGGGTGAGCATGGTCTGGAACAGCGGGTGGTGGGCGAGCGTCCGGGTCGGGTTCAGCGCCTCCACCAGGTGCTCGAACGGCATCTCCTGGTGTGCGTACGCTTCCAGCGCCCCGGAGCGCACCCGCCCCAGCAGTTCGGTGAACGACGGGTTCCCGGACAGGTCGGTGCGCAGCACCAGGGTGTTGACGAAGAAGCCGACCAGGTCGTCGAGGCCCTCGTCGGTGCGCCCGGCGATCGGTGTGCCGATGGGGACGTCGGTGCCGGCCCCGAGCTTGCCCAGCAGTGCGGCCAGGGACGCCTGGAGCACCATGAAGAGGCTGGCGCCGCCGTCGCGGGCGAGTACGGAGAGTCCCTGGTGCAGTTCGGGGTCGATCCGCACCGGCAGGTGGGCGCCCCGGTAGGTCATCGCCGGGGGCCGCGGCCGGTCGAACGGCAGCTCGACCTGCTCGGGAAGGTCCGCCAGTCGCGCACGCCAGTAGGCGAGTTGGCTGCTCAGCAGAGAGTCCGGGTCCGCGCCGTCGCCCAGCAGCTCCTGCTGCCAGCCGGTGTAGTCGGCGTACTGGACCGGCAGCGGCGACCACTGAGGCGGCGCTCCCTCGCTGCGGGCCGCGTAGGCGGTCGTCAGGTCCCGCGAGAGCGGGCCGGTCGACCAGCCGTCACCGGCGATGTGGTGCATCACCAGCAGCAGCACGTGCTCGTCCGTGCCGAGCCGGAACAGTTCGGCACGCAGCGGCGGCTCGTCGGAGAGTTCGAAGCCGCCCCGGGCCGCCCGTGCCAGCCTGTCGGGCAGCTCGCTCTCGCCGGTCTCCGTCACCCGCAGGGACGGTCGTGCGACATCGGCGTCGAGCACCCGCTGCCACGGCACGCCGTCGGCCACCGGGAAGACGGTACGCAGGCTCTCGTGCCGCTCCACGACGTCCGCGAGGGCGGCTTCCAGGGCACGCGGGTCCAGGCTTCCGGACAACCGCAGCGTCAGCGGGATGTTGTACGTGGCGCTGGGGCCCTCCATCCGGTGCAGGAACCACAGGCGGCGCTGCGCGGAGGAGAGCGGGAGGCGGCTCCCGTGGTGTTCGCGGCGTACCAGGGCCGGGCGCGCGCGGCCCGCGGCCTCCACCGCGGCCGCCAGTTCCGTCACCGTCGGTGCGTCGAACAAATCGTGCAGCCTCAGCTCCACGCCCAGCACCGAACGGGCCCGGGCCACCAGCCGGGTGGCGAGCAGGGAGTGCCCGCCGAGGTCGAAGAAGCTGTCGTCCAGTCCTGCCTCGGTGACCCCCAGTACCTCGGCAAACAGCCCCTGGAGCAGGTGCTCGACCGCGGTGCGCGGAGCCCGCCCCGGTGCGGCGGGCCGCTGCTCGGGGGCCGGGAGGGCACGCCGGTCGAGCTTGCCGTTCGGGGTGAGCGGCAGCGCGTCCAGCACCATGAGGGCGGACGGCACCATGTACGCGGGCAGCCGCTCGCGCAGCCAGGTCCGCAGTGCGTCGGCCGTGACGGCCTGCCCCTCGGCGGGGACGACGTGGGCGACCAGCCGGGGACCGTCGTCGGTGCGCACGGTGACGACGGCGCGGGCGATCCCCGGGTGACCGGTGAGGACCGCCTCGATCTCACCGGGTTCGATCCGGTGTCCCCGGACCTTGACCTGGTCGTCGGTGCGGCCGAGAAATTCGAGGTTCCCCTCGGGGTCCCACCGCACCAGATCGCCCGTACGGTACATCCGCGTGCCGCCCGGTCCGAACGGGTCCGCCACGAACCGCCCCGAGGTCGGACCCGGCCGGTTCAGGTAACCGCGCGCCAGCCCCTCACCCGCGATGTACAGCTCACCCGTCACACCGCCCGGCACCGGCCGCAGCGCGGTGTCGAGCACGTACAGCCGGGAGTTGGTGACGGGCCGGCCGATGACCGGGTGCGGGCTCGAACCCATGGGTGCGGCGACCGAGTTGACGGTGCACTCGGAGGGTCCGTAGAGGTTGACGGCCGAGGTCCCCTCGGCCGCCCGCAGTTGTTCCCAGAGCTGCTCGGGTACGGCCTCGCCGCCGGCCGCGACCAGGGCGGGACGGTGCCGGGGATCGCTCAGCAGTCCGGCCGGGACGAGCTCGTGGAGGTAGGAAGGGGTAGCCTCGACGTAGTCCAGCCGGTGGCGCACCACGTAGTCGACGAACGCTTCCGGGTCGGTCCAGGTCGCGTGGTCCGGGACGTACAGTTCATGGCCGGCGAAGGGGGCCATCAGCTGGTTCCAGGAGGCGTCGAAGGAGACCGAGGTGGTCAGCGCCACCCGCAGCCGCCGCTGGTCCTTCAGCAGCGGGGCGAACAGCGCCCGCAGGTGGTCGCCGAGCAGATCGAGGAGGCCGCCGTGGGTCGCCACGACACCCTTGGGCCTGCCGGTGGAACCCGAGGTGTAGATCACGTACGCCGGATGCGCCGGATCCACCACCACCATCGGATCGGACACCGGAGACTCCGCCACCAGGAGAGCCGTCCCCGGCTCGTCCACCACCAGCCGGCCGACCGGACCCGCCGGCAACCGGTCACCCGTGCTCATGTCCGTCACCAACAGGACCGGACGGGCGTCCTCCAGCAGATACGCGA
>NZ_JBSFVR010000413.1:0-6320 GCF_053592415.1 Streptomyces sp. NPDC002690
CATTTTTGAAACTTCACACACCTATTCAGTGGCGGCGATGACCAGGCCGAGGGCGCGGGAGGACGTACCGGCGGACGCCGCGTCCGCGAAGGGGCCCGAGAGCGAGGGTGCGGTGCGCGGCGGCGGCCACCGCCGCGTCCACGAACCGGCCGTCCGGGAGCGCGAGCGCGCCCGCGTCCGTACGGGCCGCGGCCACGATCTCCTCGGCGGCCTCCAGCTCCTGATCGGTCGGCCGGAAAGCCCGCTCGATCACCGGCAGCTGCCGGGGGTGGATCGCCGCCCGCCCCAGCATCCCCAGCGCCCGGCCCCGGCCGCACGAGGCCCACAGCCCGTCCAGATCGCGTACGTCGGGGAAGACCGACTGCGTCGGCGGCTCCAGACCGGCCGCCCGCGCCGCCACCACGATCCGGCTGCGCGACCAGTCGAGCCCGACGTCGTCCCGTACGCCCAGATCGGCCCGGAGGTCCGACTCCCCGAGCGCGATGCCCCGCACGTCGTGATGGGCCGAGGCGATGGAGTACGCATGTTCGATCGCGAGCGCCGATTCGAGCAGCGGATAGAGCGGCACACCGGGGGCCAGAGCCGCCACATGGTGCACGGACACCGCGTGCGTGATCTTGGGGAGCCGTATCCCGGACAGCCCCGGCAGCCCCGCCAGAGCCCGCACGTCGTCCTCCCCGTGCACCCGCACATGAACCGGTACGGCGTCCTCGGCCGTGGTCACCGAGTCGGTGAGCAGCTCGGCGGTGGCCGACCGGGCGTACTCCTTGCGGCCCGGGGCGACCGCGTCCTCCAGGTCCACGATCACCACGTCCGCGCCGGCGCCCAGTGCCTTGAGCACCACCTCCGGTCGGTCGCCCGGCACGTACAGCCAGGTCAGCGGCACCGGAGTGGTGTCGTACGGGTCGTGCGGGGAGCCGTCGCCGGGCGGGACGGGCGCGGCGGCGCGGGGACGCGCCTCGGCCGCCGTCACAGCGCACCCTCGGAGCGCAGCGCCGCGATCCGCTCGCCGGACAGGCCCAGCTCGTCGAGGATCTCCTCGGTGTCGGCCCCGTGCGGGCGGCCCGCCCACCGAATGGAGCCCGGTGTCTCCGAGAGCCGGAACAGGACGTTCTGCATCCGCAGCGGCCCCAGCTCCGGGTCGTCCACCTCGGTGACGCTGTCCAGCGCCCGGTACTGCGGGTCCTCCATCACGTCCCGCACGTCGTAGATGGGGGCGATGGCCGCTTCCGCCTTCTCGAACTCGGCGAGCGCGTCGTCCCGGGTGTGCCGGGCGATCCACGACCCGACCGCCCCGTCCAGCTCGTCCGCGTGCTCCGCCCGGGTCGCGCCCGACGCGAACCACGGCTCGTGGATCAGCTCGGGGCGCCCGACCAGTCGCATGACCCGCTCGGCGATCGACTGCGCCGAGGTGGAGACCGCGACCCACTGGCCGTCCGAGGTGCGGTAGGTGTTGCGCGGGGCGTTGTTCCGCGAGCGGTTGCCGGTGCGCTGCTGGACATGGCCGAGCTGGTCGAACCAGAGCGGCTGCGGCCCCAGCACCGTCAGGATCGGCTCGATGATCGCCATGTCGACCACCTGCCCCCGGCCGGTGCGGTCGCGCCCGGCGAGCGCGGCCATCACGGCGTACGCGGTGGCCAGCGCCGCGATCGAGTCGGCGAGGCCGAACGGCGGCAATGTCGGCGGGCCCTCCGGCTCACCCGTGATCGACGCGAACCCGCTCATCGCCTCGGCGAGCGTCCCGAACCCGGGCCGGTGCGAGTACGGGCCGAACTGCCCGAAGGCCGTCACGCGGGTCAGCACCAGCCGGGGGTTGACCGCCTCCAGCTCCTCCCAGCCGAGGCCCCAGCGCTCCAGGGTGCCGGGCCGGAAGTTCTCGATGATCACATCGGTCTCGGCGGCCAGCCGCAGCAGCACCTCGCGCCCGCCGGGGCTGGACAGGTCCAGGGTGAGGTTGCGCTTGTTGCGGCCCAGCAGCTTCCACCAGAGACCGACCCCGTCCTTCGCGGGCCCGTGGCCGCGCGAAGGGTCGGGTTTGCGCGGATGTTCGACCTTGATCACCTCGGCGCCGAAGTCACCGAGCATGGTCGCCGCGAGCGGACCGGCGAAGAGGGTGGCGAGGTCGAGAACCCGCAGGCCCGACAGAGGAGTGGAGGTGGGGGTGGTCCCGGAATCGGTCATGCGGCATCGATCTCGCTTCGGTAGGGCATGGAGGTGGACGCGCCGGGCTTCTGGACGCGGAGGGCGGCGGCCGGCGTCCCGACGAAGGTGCCGCCCGCGCCGTTCGCGCCGGTCGTGCCGCCCGCGCCGGTCGTGCCGCCCGCGCCGGTCGTGCCGCCCGCGCCGGTCGTGCCGGCCGTGTTCACCTCGGGAGCGGCGAAGGGCACGGGCTCGGCGCCCCGGGCCGCGCACGGGCAGCCCCGCAGCTGCGAGCCGTGGGCGCCGACCGCGCCGTCGCTCGTGACCTCCCTGCCCGCCCGCGCGGCGGTGACCGCCCGGTTGGCGCCCTTGCCACCGGGCACGGTACGGAACTCCTTGCCGGCGACGGTCTCGCCGGGTGCCGGCGCCCGCGCGACACAGGCGACCGGAACCATGTTGATGCTGCCGAGCATCGTGATGCGGGTCATGGGGTCAGTGCCTCCTGATAGGTCATCTTGGCGAGGGTGTCGAAGCCGATGCCGTCGAAACCCGCCACCGTGGTGGCGAGCCGGTTCTTCAGCGGGGCGGTCCAGTGGCCGGGCAGCGCGTCCGGGCCGCCCGCCAGCAGCCCGGCGAGCGACCCGGCGGTCGCCCCGTTCGAGTCGGTGTCCCAGCCGCCCATCACGGCGTTGCCGACCGAGCGGGTGAAGTCGCCGTCGGCGTGGGTGAGGGCGGCGGCGAGCAGCGCCGCGTTGGGCAGCACGTGCACCCAGTGGTGGGTGGCCGCGTAGGCCTCGTGCAGCCGGTCCGCGACCGCGTCGAAGCCCCCCGGGGTCCGGCCCGTCCGTGCCGCCTCGGCCGTATCGATGCCGAGGCGTACCGCACGGGCGTACCGGGACCCGGGCGGCACCACGCGCAGCCCGGCGGCCAGGCACCCGTGCACGTCGCTCGCCCCGCCGGTCGCCTCGGCCAGCGCCGCCGCCGTGAACATCGCCCCGTACACGCCGTTCGCCGTGTGGGTGAGCACCGCGTCCCGGTGCGCCTGCTCCGCCGCCGCGCCCGGATCGCCGGGGCAGGTCCAGCCGTACACGTCGGCCCGGATCTGGGCGCCGATCCATTCCCGGAACGGGTTGCGGAACCGGGCCGTGTGCGGCGGCTCCACCCCGGCCAGAAGGTTGCGGTAGGCGATCCGCTCGGCGGTGAAGGCCCGGCCGGCCGGCAGTTCGTCCAGCCAGAGCCGCGCGAGGTCGCCGGTGGTGAAATCGCGGCCGTGACGCCGGAGCAACAGCAGCGTCAGCAGAGGAAAGTTGAGGTCGTCGTCCTCCGGCATCCCGTCGATGTTCTCCGCCAGCGAGGTGGGGCCGGAGCGGCGGTTCCAGGGGTACGCGGCGAGCAGCCCGTCCGGCACGCCCCGGGCGGTGAACCAGTCGGTGAGCGGCCAGTTGCCACTCGCCCGGCCGAGTGCGCGGATGCCCTCCAGCGGGAGTTTCTCGACCGGCTTGCCGAGCAGACAGCCCACCGCCCGGCCCAGCCATCCGGCGTGGAGCCGGGCCAGGTCGGGGACGGGTCGGCCGGCGGGCGGAGCCGGCCAGCGCGGGCAGAGCGCCCGTACGTCCGCGAGATCGGTGGGCTCCTGCGCCGCCAACGGGCTCTCCAGCACCGCGAGTTCGTCGAGCAACCGCTCGGCGAGTGCCCGCAGTCGGGGCGGTGCGGGCACCTCCGAGGCGCCGGCCCGCTCCGGTGCGGGCGGGCCCCCGGCCGCGTACCACCGCCCGGCGATCTCCGAGGCGTCCCGGCCGTCCTGCCCGGCCTGGCGCAGTTCGTGCCCGATCAGGTCCTCGGGCTGGACCCAGGTCAGCCGTACGTTCACCGCTCACCCACCAGCACCGCGAAGGCCGCCTCGTGGGCGCGGCGGCGGGCGGTGTCGGCGGCGAACACCTCGCGGGCCACCGCCGTCAGCGTGCGCGCGGGGGCGTGAAGGTCGAGCCGGCTCGCCTCGGCGACCGTCTTCGCCCACTCCTCGGGCACCGCCGCCTCCCCGTGCAGCGCGCCCACGATCGCCCCGCTCATGGTGGCGATCGAGTCGCAGTCCCGCCCGTAGTTCACCGAACCCAGCACCGTACGGCGGTAGTCGCCGCCACCGGCCAGCAGCATGCCGAGGGCGACGGGCAGTTCCTCGATGGAGTGCAGCCGCGACGGCCGGCGGGCGCCGAGCGAAGGGGATCGGTAGTCGGGGCCGACCGTGTCGAACGGGGCCACCGCCTCCCGCAGCGGCACCAGCGCCGACTCGGGGTCGCCGTGCCGGGCCGCCTCCTCGCACACCGCCTCGATCGCCGCGCGGGTACCGTCCTTGGCGAGCGCCAGACACGCCTCCACCACCGAGACCGGCGTGGCGCCCGGCACGCAGGCCGCCGCGACGGCCGCCGCGAACACCCCGGCCGCCTCCCGGCCGTAACTGGACTGGTGCGGCGCGGCGACCTCCAGCGCCTCCGCGTACGCGGCCTCCGGATGCGCCGCGTTGACCAGCCCGACCGGCGCCATGTACATCGCGGCACCGCAGTTGACGATGTTTCCGCTGCCCGCCTCGCGCGGATCGACGTGCCCGTAGTGCACCCGCGCCACGAGCCACTTCTCCGCGAGGAAGATCCGCTGGAGCGGCAGCGCCTCCGCCTCCAGCTCCGGAATCCAGCGCGGGGTGGAGATCAGGTCCGGGACCAGGTGCGTGGCGACGGAGTACGCGTCCAGGTGGTCGCGGACCGCGTCGTACACCCGCACCAGCGCGTGGGTCATCAGGGTGTCGTCGGTGACGTGCCCATCGCCCTTGTGGTACGGGGCGATCGGGCGGGCGGTGCGCCAGTCGTCGCCGTACCAGGGGCCGACGATCCCGTGCACCCGTCCGCCGTGCCGCTCGGCGATCTGCTCGGAGGTCCAGCCTTCGACCGGCCCCCCGAGCGCGTCGCCGACGGCGGCGCCGACGAGGGCTCCGCTCACACGTTCATCGAGGGAAAGCGTGTCCGATACGGGGTGTTGAGTACTTGCTGTGGGGATCATGGCTGAATTGTCCACCCGTGGCGGCCTGTTCCGTGGCTGCGAGCAGCCCGGCGAGTTCGATCAGATCGGTGCCCGCGAGCCGGGGCAGCGCGCACCCGGCGAGCGTCCGGCACGCTTCCCGCCACCCGGACGGCACGGTCCGGATGCCGCCGAGCGTCCCGGTCAGCGCCCCGGCGAGCGCGGGCGCCGAGTCCGCGACCCGGGACAGACAGGCCGCCGCCGGGACCGCCTGGGCGATCTGGCCCCGGGCCGCGGTGGTCAGCGCGAGCGCCACCGGCACCGTCTCGGCGGCCGCGATCCCGTAGCTGTAGACGTGGTCCACGATCTGGTGCTCCAGCACCGGGACGAGCGAGAACGCCCCTGCGGGCTCGTCCGCGAACTCCCGTGCGAGCCGCACCGCGTGCACCGCGTTGCGCGCGATCTCGGTGCCCTCGGGCAGCTGCGCGAGCGCCGCGTCCACCACCGTCCGCACGTCCGCCCCGACGAGCGCCTCGGAGACGGCGGCGGCGACGGCCCGCGCGCCGTGCACCCCGTCGCCGTCCTGCGTGTACCGGGCGTCGAACTCGGCGAGCGCCGCGGCAGCTGCCGGATCGCCCGGGTGCACCACCGCGAGCACCGCGGCCCGCACGCAGGCGGCGTCGTCGAAGTAGTGCGGGTTGTCGTGACCGGTGGCGGGGGGCCGCAGCCCGGCGGCGAGATTGCCGAGCCCGGCGCGCACCGAGATCCGGGCACGCAGCGGCAGCACCGCCGCCTCCACCTCCGGCGCCCGCTCACTGGCCGCCGCGACCTTGGCGGCCAGCGCGTTCCACGCGCGGTCGACCGCGTCCCGCATCCGGCGGGAGGGGGCGAGCCCGTGCGCCTCGTCGGCCGCCGCCGCCAGCACCGTACCGGCGGCGAACGCGGCCCACTCGGCGTCGTCCGAGGGGCCCAGCCGCAGTGGCTCCGGCGGCTGGTTCAGTGCGATCGGCACCGGCAACGTGGTCGTCGCGTTCTGCTCGGCGAAGGTGTCCAGCTCCCGGGTGAGCCGCCGGGTCCCGGGAACACCTTGGCGTCCGTACCGATCTTCGCGTCGGTCTCCGCGATGTTGACGGCGACGAAGTCGCCCTCGTAGACCATCGCGGCCTTGGGCT
>NZ_JBSFVR010000414.1:0-6283 GCF_053592415.1 Streptomyces sp. NPDC002690
GGTCCGGCCACCCGGCACGCGGGCTCCGGGGGCGCTTCCGCGGTCCGCGGACCCCGCCCCCGACCGGGCGATAGGCTGCGGCCCATGCAGGCGACCGCGTACACGTACGACTCCGAGACCCGCAGCGGCAGTGTGCTGCTCGACGACGGCACCCCGGTGGACTTCGGCTCCGCCGCGTTCGACGCGGGCGGCCTGCGGCTGCTCCGCCCGGGCCAGCGGGTGCGGATCGAGGGCTCGGGCGAGGGCGCCTCGCTCCGGATCGACCTGGTGACCCTGCAGACCTTCTGAGCGGGGCCCGTTCGGCCACGGCGGTCCGCCGGCCACCGCCCGGCCCGGACAGCCCGCGGGCCGGGCTCCCCGAGGGGAACCCGGCCCGGCGCGTCGTGCGAGAGCGAGCGGGTGCTCGGTCTCACTTCTTGCGAGCGGTGGCCTTCTTGGCCGTGGTGGTGCGCGCCGTGGTCTTCTTGGCGGGCGCCTTCTTGGCCGTGGCCTTCTTGGCCGGGGCCGTCTTCTTCGCGACGGCGGCGGTCTTCTTCGCCGGCGTGGCCGCCTTCTTCGCGGCCGCCGTGGTCTTCTTCGCCGCTGCGGCGGTGGTCGCCTTCTTGGCGGGCGTGGCGGTGGTCTTCTTCGCCGCGGTCGTGGCGGCGGCGGTGGTCTTCCGCGCCGTCGCGGCCTTGCGGGCGGTGGCCTTCTTGGCCGCGGCCTTGGTGGTCGTACGGGTGGAAGCACCGCCCGAGAGGCTGCCCTTGGGGGCCTTCTTGACGGCCACGTCGTTCTTCGGGAGCTTCTTGGAGCCGCTCACCAGGTCCTTGAAGCCCTGACCCGCGCGGAAGCGGGGCACCGAGGTCTTCTTGACCCGGACGCGCTCGCCGGTCTGCGGGTTGCGGGCGTACCGCGCCGGGCGGTCGACCTTCTCGAACGAACCGAAACCGGTGACCGAGACACGGTCTCCGGCCACGACGGCGCGGACGATCGCGTCCAGTACCGCGTCCACCGCGTCCGCGGCCTGCTGGCGGCCGCCGACCTTCTCGGCGATCGCTTCTACGAGCTGTGCCTTGTTCACGTCTTCCCCTTCGGAGACATTGCCTGAACGAAAGTGTTCAAGCGTTTTCGCACGTTAGGCAGATATATACCGCAAATCAAACACGAAACGGGCTAATCACCCTAGTGCCGCAACGAAGTCGACTGATGCGGACTTCCGCGGAGTCAGTCACCTTCGGGGAATCGGCCCTCATCGAGGTCCTTCATCAACCGGTCCAGGCGCCTTGCCGCGCCTGAGAGATCGTGCTTCGCCGTGGCCGTGACGGCCAACAGCTTCCGGGACAGCGTCATCCGTACGCCCTCCGGGACTTGCAGTGCGCGCACCCTTCCGTGCGCTTCCTTCAATTGGTCGGCGACTTGGCCATAGAGCTTGAGTTGGTTGTCGCCTTCCATGCACCGATTGTGCCATCTGAGGCGAGTTGTCGCCCGACGGGGTCTCAACAAGCGACTGCGCCCCCTACCCGAAGGCAGGGGGCGCAGTCTGGAAAAGCGCTGCTCAGACCTCAATTGTACGCGGCTTGAAGGTCGGCCTTGCCACCTCATATGCCGCGATGTCCGCTTCGTTCTGAAGGGTGAGGCTGATGTCGTCCAGCCCGTTCAGCAGACGCCACCGGGCGTTCTCGTCGAGCTCGAAGCCGGCCTCGATGCCCTGGGCCCGGACCTGGCGCGCCTCCAGGTCGACGGTGACCTCGGCCGTGGGGTCGGCCTCGGTCAGCTCCCACAGCGCGTCCACGACCTCCTGGTCGAGAACCACGGTCAACAGGCCGTTCTTCAGCGAGTTGCCGCGGAAGATGTCCGCGAAGCGGGCCGAGATCACGGTCTTGAAGCCGTAGTTCTGCAGGGCCCAGACGGCGTGCTCGCGGGAGGAGCCGGTGCCGAAGTCGGGGCCGGCCACCAGGACCGAGGCGCCGTGCCGCTCGGGGCGGTTGAGGACGAAGTTCTCGTCCTTGCGCCAGGCTTCGAACAGGCCGTCCTCGAACCCGTCGCGGGTGACCTTCTTCAGCCAGTGCGCGGGGATGATCTGGTCGGTGTCGACGTTGCTGCGGCGCAGCGGGACGGCCCGGCCGGTGTGCGTGGTGAAAGCTTCCATGGTTCTCAGACTCCGGCAGGGGTGCGGTCGTCGGACAGGTCGGCGGGCGAGGCCAGGTGGCCGAGCACCGCGGTGGCGGCGGCGACCTGCGGGGAGACCAGGTGCGTCCGGCCGCCCTTGCCCTGCCGGCCCTCGAAGTTGCGGTTCGAGGTGGACGCGGAGCGCTCACCCGGCGCCAGCTGGTCCGGGTTCATGCCGAGGCACATCGAGCAGCCCGCGTGACGCCATTCGGCACCGGCGGCGGTGAAGACCTTGTCCAGGCCCTCGGAGACCGCCTGGAGGGCGACCCGGACCGAGCCGGGGACGACCAGCATCCGTACGCCGTCGGCGACTTTGCGGCCCTCCAGGATCGCTGCGGCGTTGCGCAGGTCCTCGATACGGCCGTTGGTGCAGGAACCGACGAAGACGGTGTCCACGCCGATGTCGCGGAGCGGCTGCCCGGCGGTCAACCCCATGTACTCCAGGGCCTTTTCGGCGGCGAGGCGCTCCGAAGCGTCCTCGTACGAAGCGGGGTCGGGGACGTTGGCGGAGAGCGGAGCGCCCTGGCCCGGGTTGGTGCCCCAGGTGACGAACGGGGCGAGCGCTGCGGCCTCGATGACCACCTCGGCGTCGAAGACGGCGTCGTCGTCGCTGCGCAGGGTCTTCCAGTACGCGACGGCGGCGTCCCAGTCCTCGCCCTTGGGGGCGTGGGCACGGCCTTCGAGGTAGGCGAAGGTGGTCTCGTCCGGGGCGATCATGCCCGCGCGGGCGCCGGCCTCGATCGACATGTTGCAGATGGTCATGCGCGCTTCCATCGAGAGCTTCTCGATGGCGGAGCCGCGGTACTCGAGGATGTAGCCCTGGCCGCCGCCGGTGCCGATCCGGGCGATGACCGCCAGGATGAGGTCCTTGGCCGTGACGTCCTCGGGGAGGTCGCCGTCGATGGTGATGGCCATCGTCTTCGGGCGGGCCAGCGGCAGCGTCTGGGTGGCCAGCACGTGCTCGACCTGGCTGGTGCCGATGCCGAACGCCAGTCCGCCGAAGGCGCCGTGGGTGGAGGTGTGTGAGTCACCGCAGACGACGGTCATGCCCGGCTGGGTGAGGCCCAGCTGGGGGCCGACGACGTGCACGACACCCTGCTCGACGTCGCCGAGCGGGTGCAGGCGGACGCCGAACTCCGCGCAGTTCTTGCGCAGGGTCTCCAGCTGGGCGCGGGACACCGGGTCGGCGATCGGCTTGTCGATGTCGAGGGTCGGGGTGTTGTGATCCTCGGTGGCGATGGTGAGGTCGAGGCGCCGCACCGGGCGTCCGGCCTGCCGCAGGCCGTCGAAGGCCTGCGGGCTGGTCACCTCGTGCAGCAGGTGCAGATCGATGTAGAGGAGGTCGGGCTCGCCCTCTGCGCGCCGGACGACGTGGTCGTCCCAGACCTTCTCCGCGAGTGTCCTACCCATCGCTTTCCCTCCGACCGGCGCCTTCGCCGGCCCAACTAGAGATTCGGTGCGCCACCGTCCCGGTCCCGTGCGGGACGGCTCCCCCGATCGGGGCGGCGGCTGCGGGCCGTTGTACGGCCGCCGGTACAGGTTCGCAACTTCCGGGGAAAATTGAACTTGCGTTTCACAGAGTGAGACGCGAATATCGTCGTATGGACAACTCTAGCGGCGTCGGCGTTCTCGACAAGGCTGCACTCGTACTGAGCGCTCTGGAGTCCGGTCCGGCCACCCTCGCCGGGCTGGTCGCGGCGACCGGTCTCGCTCGCCCCACGGCCCACCGACTGGCCGTGGCACTCGAACACCACCGCCTGGTGGCCCGGGACATGCAGGGCCGGTTCATCCTCGGCCCGCGGCTCGCCGAGCTTGCCGCGGCGGCCGGCGAGGACCGCCTCCTGGCGACGGCCGGACCCGTGCTCACCCACCTCCGCGACATCACGGGCGAGAGCGCGCAGCTCTACCGCCGCCAGGGCGACATGCGCATCTGTGTCGCCGCGGCCGAGCGGCTCTCCGGGCTCAGGGACACCGTGCCGGTCGGCTCCACGCTCACCATGAAGGCGGGCTCCTCCGCGCAGATCCTGATGGCCTGGGAGGAGCCCGAGCGCCTCCACCGGGGCCTGCAGGGCGCCCGGTTCACGGCTACGGCCCTT
This sequence comes from Streptomyces sp. NPDC002690, assembly GCF_053592415.1. Classification (NCBI taxonomy): domain Bacteria; kingdom Bacillati; phylum Actinomycetota; class Actinomycetes; order Kitasatosporales; family Streptomycetaceae; genus Streptomyces; species Streptomyces sp. NPDC002690. The sequence goes on from NZ_JBSFVR010000414.1 coordinate 4,248, forward strand.
TCAGGGGTACGCCGCAGGGGCTGGGCACAGTCGATCGGCGAGCGCGAGCCGGGCGTCGCGTCGGTCTCGGCGCCGGTGCGCGGGCCGTCGAACCGGGTGGTGGCGGCCGTCTCCATCTCCGGCCCTATCGAGCGGCTGACCCGGCACCCGGGCCGGATGCACGCGCAGGCGGTCATCGACTCGGCCGCGCGGCTCAGCGAGGCCCTGCGCCGCGGCTGATCGCCTCCGACGACGGTTCCCCGTACGTGCCCCCGCCTCTTCTCCCACCGTTCCCGCTACCGCCCTTGCTCGCGTTACCGCTCCTGTTCGCACTGGCCGCCCCAACGTCGTGGCGGCCTTTTCCATGCCCCGGCACCCCCCTGGGCGCGCTGCCGGACACGCTCGCGCGGGACCGAACGGCCTTGCGCGGGAGGGGAGATGGCGGGACGGGAAGTGAGGTGCGGCACCGTGGTCGGCGGACGGCCGCGACACCCCCGGCCTGGGCGCACGAAAAAGGCCCTCCACCGAAGTGAAGGGCCTTTCTCTACTGCTGAATTGTACCCCCGACCGGATTCGAACCGGCGCTACTGCCGTGAGAGGGCAGCGTGCTAGGCCGCTACACAACGGGGGCTTGTTACATGAAGTCCAGGGGACTTCGGGACTTGCGCTGGGCTACCAGGACTCGAACCTAGAATGACGGTACCAGAAACCGTAGTGTTGCCAATTACACCATAGCCCATGGTGTGGTACGTACCCCCGACCGGATTCGAACCGGCGCTACTGCCGTGAGAGGGCAGCGTGCTAGGCCGCTACACAACGGGGGCCCTAGCGATCCTGCATCAAGAACATCGGGTGCGACCCGGTTTGTTCCCGCGGGAAGGATCTGTACCCCCGACCGGATTCGAACCGGCGCTACTGCCGTGAGAGGGCAGCGTGCTAGGCCGCTACACAACGGGGGCTTGTTACATGAAGTCCAGGGGACTTCGGGACTTGCGCTGGGCTACCAGGACTCGAACCTAGAATGACGGTACCAGAAACCGTAGTGTTGCCAATTACACCATAGCCCACTGAAACGCAACCCCTGAGGGCCTTGTCTCTGTCTGCGCTTCCCGGCCGGATCTTTCGACCCGCTCGGGCGGCGCAGAAAGAACATTACCCGAAGGTGTCCGGCGCTCCAAAACGGGTATCGCCGGACAGCAGCGCGGGCAGCTGGTGGAGGCCCGTGATCCGCACGAGATCGGCTCTGCCGCCGCGCTCCCCGCGGTCCAGCCAGATCCCCGTCAGCCCTGCCGCGACCGCGCCGGCGGCGTCGGTGTCGGGCTCGTCCCCGACGTACGCGACCTCGTGCGGGTCCAGTGCGAGCGCCTCGCAAGCGGCGTGGAAGGCGGCGGGATCGGGCTTGGAGACGCCCAGCTCCACGGCGCACAGCAGCGTCTCGAACCGGTGCCGCACGCCCAGCGTCGTCAGCTTGCGGTGCTGCTCGACGGCGCCGGCGTTGGACAGGGCACCGTGGCGGTAGCCGCCCAGCAGGTCGAGTACCGGAACCACGTCCGGGAAGAGGCTCCAGGCGTCCTCGTAGTGGACCCTGTGCCGCCGGAACCACGCGTCGGCCTCCGCGTCCGCCAGATCCAGCGCCAGGAACTGGCGCACCCGGTCCCTGCGATGGCCCTCGTAGTCCGTCTCCCCCGCGGCGAACCGCGCCCAGTGCTGTCCGGCGATCGCCCGCCAGTCGTCCAGCGCCTCGTCGGGCGTGGCGTAACCGCCGGGCAGCCCCTCCAGCTCCAGCAGCCGTGCCATCGCCTGCCGGTCGGCGCCGGAGTAGTCGAAGAGCGTGTCGTCGATGTCCCAGAGCACGGCGCGTATCGGCATACCGGCCACGCTACCGGCCCCTCTCCCCCGCGGCTCCTCTTCGACCGGCCGCGGGTGCGCCGGGAGACGCCCGAGGGGCGGACCGCCGGGGTTCCCCCTCCACGCACCAGCCGTACGTGGGAGTTTCGGCCTTCGCCCACAAGGCCGGGCTGCACGCCTCCGCGATCAAGGTCGACCCCGACCTCTAC
>NZ_JBSFVR010000415.1:0-6248 GCF_053592415.1 Streptomyces sp. NPDC002690
AGGAGGAGGGCACCGGCGAGGGTGGCGCCGAAGGCGAGCGCGATGAGGACGAGCGGGGCGAGGACGGGGCCGCCGAGGACCGGGGACCCGAGGGGGACCGGCACCCGGCGGGGGTGGGGCGGGGTGACAGGGGGCCGCTGGGGGAAGACGCCCTACCGGCCGGTCACGCCGTCACATCATGTCTTCGATGTCGGCCGCGATGGGGTCGGCGTCCGTGCCGATGACGACCTGGATCGCGCTGCCCATCTTGACGACGCCGTGGGCTCCGGCGGCCTTGAGGGCGGCTTCGTCGACCTTGCTGGGGTCGTGGACTTCGGTGCGGAGGCGGGTGATGCAGCCTTCGACCTCTTCGATGTTCTCGATACCGCCGAGCCCGGCGACGATCTTCTCAGCCTTGCTGGCCATGTCCTTCTCCCTGTCGCAGCGTGCGAACCCACCGCGGGTCCGCTTTGTCACGCTAACGCACGGTTGGCCCAACTTCGCGGGCGCCTGGTAGGACCATCCCCAAAGATGACGATCACCGATGCTCTGCCGTGCGGCAGGGCTCCGTACCGCCCGTCGCGACCGGCCCGAGTCGGGCGTGACGTCCGCCGAAGGTGACGTGTTCCGGGAGGATGCCGATGAGTACGACCGCGGCTGCGGGTCCGCAGCCAAAGTGGTGGAACGGTCCGGTTTCGGGCCTGCAGAAGATCGGTCGGAGTCTTCAGCTTCCGGTGGCCGTTCTCCCGGCGGCCGGCCTGCTGGTCAGCCTCGGCAACCTGTTCGACTCGTATCTGCACGGCGCCTTCTGGGACAAGACCTCCAAGGTCCTGCTCAACGGCGGCACCGCGATCCTGGACGGCACGGTGGGCCTGCCGCTGCTCTTCTGCATCGGTGTGGCGATCGGGTTCGCGAAGAAGGCGGACGGTTCGACCGCGCTGGCGGCGGTGGTCGGCTTCCTCGTCTACCGCGGCGTGCTGTCGGCCTTCCCGGTGGACGACAGCGTGACCGACGCGGTGCCGGACGGTGTGCCGCAGAACCCGGGTGTACTCGGCGGCATCATCATCGGCCTGCTGACCGCGGTGGTCTGGCAGCGCTACCACCGGACCAAGCTGGTCGACTGGCTCGGGTTCTTCAACGGGCGCCGGCTGGTACCGATCCTGATGGCGTTCCTCTGCGTGATCCTCGGCGTGGTCTTCGGTCTGGTGTGGCAGCCGGTCGGTGACGCGCTGACCTGGTTCGCCAAGCAGTTGATCGACCTCGGCGCGTGGGGTGCGGCCATCTTCGGTTTCGCCAACCGCCTGTTGATCCCGATCGGCATGCACCAGTTCCTGAACACCTTCTTCTGGTTCCAGGCGGGCGACTTCACGGACGCCGACGGCAACACGGTGCAGGGCGACATCTCGCGCTTCTTCGCGGAGGACCCGTCCGCGGGTCAGTTCACCTCGGGCTTCTTCCCGATCATGATGTTCGGCCTGCCGGCGGCGGCGCTGGCCATCGCGCATTGCGCACGGCCGGAACGCCGCAAGGAGGTGTCGGGCCTGATGCTGTCGGTGGCCCTGACCTCGTTCGTGACGGGTGTGACGGAGCCGCTGGAGTTCTCGTTCATGTTCGTCGCGCCCCTGCTGTACGGCGTGCACGCGATCCTGACCGGTGTCTCGATGGGTGTCACCTGGGCGCTCGGGGTCCATGCGGGCTTCAGTTTCTCGGCCGGTCTGATCGACCTGGTCGTCAACTGGCATCTGGACACCAAACCCTGGCTGATCATCCCGATCGGGCTCTGTTTCGCGGTGATCTACTACGTGGTCTTCCGGTTCGCGATCACCAAGTTCAACATCCAGACACCCGGACGGGAGCCTCCGGAGGTGGAGAAGGAGATCGAGCGGGACGTCACGAAGTAGCGGCGCCCGCACCCCAGGCCCCCGGACCGTGCGCGGTCCGGGGGCCTCTCCCCGTGCGTTTCGCACCTTTTGCCCATGTACCGCCTAGGCTCCTGCCATGACTTCTCCGACGCCCCGCATCCTCGATCTCGACCGTGAGCAGCTCGCCGCCCTGCGCGGACGGAAGCTGACCGCTTCGGTGGCAGCCGCCGAGGGGCGGACGATGGTGGCGGAGGTGTTCGCGGACCGGGCGGTGCTCTCCGCCCGCCCCGGTGACAACGGGGTGCACAACGCCGAGTTGATGGCGGCCTTCGGTGCGGACATCGTGGTGCTGAACATGATCGAGCGCGCCTGGGACGGGGAGCGTCTGGTGCTGCCGGGGCTCGGTTCGTTCACGTCGATCGCGGAGCTGGCGAAGTGCCTCGGGCGGCCGGTCGGGATCAATCTGGAGCCGGGGGACGTGCCAGAGATCCGGCGGGCGAAGCCGGAGTTCGCGAGGCGGCTGGTCGGGATGGGAGCGGCGATGCTCTGTCTGACGGCGAATCCCGGGACCGGTGGTTCGTACGAGGGACTGGCGCGGGTGACCGAGGAGCTGCGGAACGGCCTCGGCGACGAGGTGGCGCTCTGGAGCGGCAAGATGCATCACGCGGGCCATCCGGAACGGCTGACCGCGGCGCGGCTGACGGCGCTGGTGGACGCCGGGGCGGACGGGGTGGTGCTGCCGCTGCCGGGGACGATGCCGGGGGTCACGAAGGAGCTGGCGGCCGAGGCGGTGGCCGCGGTGCAGGAGGCGGGGGCGGTGGTGATGGGGGCGATCGGTACGAGCCAGGAGGGCGCGCACACGGACGTGGTGCCCCAGCTGGCCCTGAACGCCAAGGAGATCGGGGTGGACGCCCATCACATCGGGGACGCGTTCCTGCCGGGGATGGGTGATCCGGAGCTGTTGTACGCGTACTCCGTGGCGGTCCGCGGGCGCCGGCACACCTGGAACCGGATGGCGCTGGGCGGTCGGGGCCGCAGGGCCTGACCCGGGCTGCGGCCGGGCGGCGGCCGGGCGGCGGCCGGGCGGGGTCAGGGTGGGGTCAGGGTGGGACCAGGACCGCTCAGATCTCGTAGACGGCGCCCGGCACGGCGAGTTCGACCGGACCGGCGTAGACCTCTCTGGCGTCCTCGATGTTGCGTTCGGCGTCGGTCCACGGCGGGATGTGGGTGAGTACGAGCCGTCCGGCGCGGGCGCGGGCGGCGCATTCCCCGGCTTCGCGGCCGTTGAGGTGGAGGTCCGGGATGTCCTCCTTGCCGTGGATGAACGATGCTTCACAGAGGAACAGGTCGGCGTCCTCGGCGAGTTCGTCCAGGGCGTCGCAGGCTCCGGTGTCACCGGAGTAGGCGAGGGACCGGCCGCCGTGCTCGATCCGGATGCCGAAGGTGTCCACGGGGTGGCAGAGCTTCTCGGTGCGGACGGTGAAGGGGCCGATCTCGAACCAGCCGGCCTTGAGCGTGCGGAAGTCGAAGACCTCGCCCATGGCGTGTTCGGAGGGGGTGTCGGCGTGGGCCGTGGTCAGCCGGCGCTCGGTGCCTTCGGGGCCGTACACGGGGAGGGCGGCGGGGCGGGTGCCGTTGTTCGGGTAGTAGCGCACCACGAAGTACGCGCACATGTCGATGCAGTGGTCGGCGTGCAGGTGGCTGAGGAAGACGGCGTCGAGGTCGTACAGGCCGACGTGGCGCTGGAGCTCGCCGAGGGCACCGTTGCCCATGTCGAGCAGCAGCCGGAAGCCGTCGGCCTCTACGAGGTAGCTCGAACAGGCCGATCCCGCGGACGGGAAGGAGCCGGAGCAGCCGACGACGGTGAGCTTCATGGAGCGTGAACCTCCGAGACGTGGCGACGGTGCGGCGGGTGGGTTCGGGGTTGCGGTCCGTCGAGCGTAAGGCGCGAATCTCCTGGTCGCTCCTCCGTGGCCTGCCGTTGTGGGGGAACTCACCTGTGCTGTCACCGGTTCGATGGAAGCGGGGGGACTTCGGCCGCGCGCCCGTTCGTGCGGGAGGGGTTGGCGGGGGCCCGTGGTGGCGTGGTGGGCGCCGGTACGGTCGGGGGATGGAAACGTACTGGTGGGTGATTCTGGTCGTGCTGGTCGTGCTGGCGCTGGTGGCGTCGGTGGTGGACGGCCGGGGCCGGAGCGGTGCGCGGCGCCGGGGTGGCGAGCGGGGTACGGGGCGTCGCCCGGGTGGCCGGACGAGGCCGCCGGGCAGGCCCACGGGCCGACCGTCGGGCGGTACGCCGCAGCCGGGGCGGGGCCGCGGGGCGGGCGCACCGGAGCCGGGCGAGATCTGGTGGGCCGAGGTGCCGTACGAGGACGGGCCGGGGTCGAAGGACCGGCCGTGCCTGGTCCTGTCGGTGCGGAGCGGCCGCGCGGTCGTCGCGAAGATCACCAGCAAGCATCACGAGGAGCGGCCGGGGGTGATCGCGCTGCCGGCCGGGACGGTGGACGACGCGCGGGGGCGGCGGAGTTTCCTGGAGACGGACGAGCTGCGGGAGGTCGCGGTGGGCGGCTTCCGGCGGCGGGTGGGCCGGGTGGACGCGGAGCTGTGGGGGCGGGTGCGGGACCTGGGGTAACGGGGGTGGGCGGGCGGTCTCCGTACGCTCCCGGGGGTGTGGTCCGTACGCCCACCCGGACGCCCCGGAACATGGGACGCGACGAGACGCGGGACCCCTGGAACGCGGGACCCCCGGAACGCGGGACGCCGACGCCCCGGAGTGGGGGCGTCGGCGTCGCGCGCGAAGGGTGTCGGGGGGTCAGGCCCAGAGCTGCCCGTGCAGGGTCTCGATGGCGGCCTCCGTGGTGGGGGCCGTGTAGACGCCGGTCGAGAGGTACTTCCAGCCGCCGTCGGCGACGACGAAGACGATGTCCGCGCTCTCCCCCGCCTTGACGGCCTTCTGGCCGACGCCGATGGCCGCGTGGAGCGCGGCACCGGTGGAGACACCGGCGAAGATGCCTTCCTGCTGGAGGAGTTCACGGGTGCGGGCGACCGCGTCGGCGGAGCCGACCGAGAAGCGGGTGGTCAGCACCGAGGCGTCGTACAGCTCGGGCACGAAACCCTCGTCGAGGTTGCGGAGTCCGTAGACGATGTCGTCGTAGCGGGGCTCGGCGGCGACGATCTTGACGTCCGGCTTCTGCTCGCGGAGGTACCGGCCGACGCCCATCAGCGTGCCGGTGGTGCCGAGGCCCGCGACGAAGTGGGTGACCGACGGGAGGTCGGCGAGGATCTCGGGTCCGGTGGTGGCGTAGTGGGCGCCCGCGTTGTCCGGGTTGCCGTACTGGTACAGCATCACCCAGTCCGGGTGTTCGGCGGAGAGTTCCTTGGCGACCCGGACGGCCGTGTTGGAGCCGCCGGCCGCCGGTGAGGAGACGATCTCGGCGCCCCACATGGCGAGCAGGTCGCGCCGCTCCTGGGAGGTGTTCTCCGGCATGACGCAGACGATGCGGTAGCCCTTGAGCTTGGCCGCCATGGCGAGCGAGATGCCGGTGTTTCCGCTGGTCGGCTCCAGGATGGTGCAGCCGGGGCGCAGGCGCCCGTCCTTCTCCGCCTGCTCGACCATGTGGAGCGCGGGGCGGTCCTTGATCGAGCCGGTGGGGTTGCGGTCCTCCAGTTTGGCCCAGATCCGGACGTCGTCGGAGGGCGAGAGCCTCGGGAGGCGGACCAGCGGGGTGTTGCCCACGGCCGCCAGCGCGGAGTCGTACCGCATCAGCGCATGCCGCCGGCGACGGCCGGGAGGATGGTGACGTTGTCGCCGTCGCTGAGCTTGGTCGTGATGCCGTCGAGGAAGCGGACGTCCTCGTCGTTGAGGTAGACGTTCACGAACCGGCGGAGCTGCTCGCCGTCCACGATGCGCTCACGGATGCCGTTGTGCCGGGTCTCCAGGTCGTTGAAGAGGTCGGCGAGGGTCTCACCGCTGCCTTCGACCGCCTTGGCGCCGTCGGTGTAGGTGCGAAGGATGGTGGGGATGCGGACCTCGATGGCCATGGCGTGGGCTCCTGTCGGAAGCGGAGTGGCGTGGCGCGCGTTTCAGCACCCGCGCGGATGGTGGTACGTGGGGTGGGGCGCTCGGGCCGGTGCTCAGGCCTTGGGCCCGGTGGGCAGGCTGCGACCAGGACAGATCGCGCTGGAGAGCCTGCACAGGTCGACGTGCAGCCGCGCGACGAGCAGTGCGCCCGGCGTCATTTCGCTCACGTCATGGGAAACCATGCGCTCATCGTATCGATTCCTGTTCGGGAAACCCGAGTGTGATCTCACATGACGGAACAAGACCGTTCACCATGCGGACTTTCGCTCCGCGTGGCGCCCGGTCGGCGGCGCCGGACGCGCGGGGCGGCGGGGCCCGGTGGGGCCCCG
>NZ_JBSFVR010000416.1:0-6185 GCF_053592415.1 Streptomyces sp. NPDC002690
CGTCGCGTCCTGGTACCCGGCCGCCCCGGCCCACCCGCCCCCGGACGGCCGGAACCGGGCGGGTGCTCTGTGGCGGGCGGCGGGCGGCGGACCGCGCCCGTCACCCGTTTCCGTCGTCAGCCGGTCTTGGACGCGGCGGCCTGCTGAGCGGCCTTCATCGCGTCCTCGGGGCTCTTGCTTCCCGAGAGGGCGGACTGCACCGCACCCCACAACTGCTCCGAAATCACCGGGTAGTCGGTGCCCAGGCCGTCGCTGGTGCGGCCTCGTGCCGTACCCACGGCGGCGACCCACGGCTCCAGCTTCGGGTTCTCGGCCACCTGCTTGGCCTGCACGTCGGCCTGGGGCGCGACGTAGGAGAGGGTGGTGTCGGTGGAGAGCAGGTTCTCCGAGCTGATCAAGCAGTCGACGATCTTCTTCGTCGTCGCGTAGCGCGCGGTGTCCGACTGGACGGGAACGGTGACGAACTCGCCGCCGGTCGGCGTGGGAGCGGCACCGCCGTCGCGGGACGGAATGCTGATCACCCCGTAGTCGAATCCCGCCTTCTCGGCGTTGGCCAGTTGCCAGGTCCCGTTCTCGCCGAAGGCGTACTCACCGGTGGCGAACTCCTGCCAGGCGGTGGTCTGGGTGTTCTGCAGGACGTCGTGCGGCGCCAGTCCGTCGGACACCCAGTCCTTCCACAGGGTCAGCGCGTCCACGCCGTTCGCGTCGTCGAGCTTCTTCAGGTCGCCCTGGGCGCCCCAGAACCAGGGTTCGAACTGGAAGCTTCCCTCCTCCGTGCCTATGGCGGAGAAGGTGATGCCCTTCTTGCCGGCCGCCTTCACCTTCTTCAGCGCGGCGGTGAGGGAGTCCCAGTCGGTGAGGGTGGCGGCGTCCACACCGGCCGCCTTCAGGACGTCCTTGTTGTAGAAGAGGGCGAGCGTGTTGGCACCGATCGGGACGCCGTAGGCGGAGCCGTCCTGGGAGCCCGCTCCGATGATGTTCTGCTGGATCTTCGAGGTGTCCAGTCCCACGTCGTCGGTCTTGGCCAGCATGCCGGCCGAGACCAGGGTGGAGACCACGGGGTTGTCCACCAGCATCACGTCGGGGGCGTTGTCCTGCTGGGCCGCCAGCAGGGCCTTGTTCCCGAGGTCGGTGGTGTCCATCCCGGTGCGCTTGACGGTGACGCCCGCCTTGGTGCCGCAGCCGGTCACCAGCTTGGTCCAGTCGGAGGAGGCGTCGAACTGCGGGTACGGGTCCCAGAAGGTGTAGGTGCCCCGGTCGGAAGAGGCGTCGCTCCCCGAGCCGGAACCGCCGTCGGAACAGCCGGCGGCCGTGGCGAGCGTGCCGAACGCGAGTGCGGCTGCGATGGCACTGCGGCGCAGGTTTCTCATGATGACCTCGTTGTCGTGATGATGGAGGGACGGCAGTGCGATGGGGGGGCGTTCTCAGAGCGTCGGCAGCCAGACGCGCATGCTGCCGGTGGTGCGGTTGGCCCACGCGTAATAGGGCACCGCGGTCAGTTCCAGCGCTTCACCCCGGACGGGCTCACCGGTGTCACGGGCTCCTGTGGTTCCGGAGTCTCCGTGGGCGCCTGCCGGTGTGTAGGGCCACCAGTTCGGCTGTGCGAGGGTGCGCCGCCGGCCTGTCGCGACGACGGTGACGACACCGCCCAGCAGCTCGGGCCGTTCCTTGACGGCGAGAGGGGTACGGACGTCGATGACGATGTCGTCCAGGCCGCCGTCGGGGTGGTCCGCCTGTTCGAGGCAGTAGACGAGAGGCCCGTGTTCGATGGCGACGCACCCCCGGACCGCGTCGACACGCGGGTCCGAGGAGACGAGCCGGAGGGAGAGGTCCAGGTCGAGTTCGACCCGGTCGCCTTCCGCCCAGACACGTTCCACCCGCAGCCAGCCTTCGTCGTCCACGTCCGCGTCGACGGGGACTCCGTCGCGGGTGAGGGTGTACGCCGCGCACCACTGCGGGATACGGAGGGACAGTGTCCACGGTGTCCCGGTGGCCGTCTCCACGGTCAGGGCGACCCGGCCGCGCCAGGGGTACTCCGTCTCGACCCGTACCGCCACCGGCTGATCGTCCGCCTGCCCGGTACAGACACCGGAGGCGTACTGGTGGATCTGCAGACCGCTGCCGTCGGTGGACGCGACGTAATGTTCCAGGCTGGCCAGGAGGCGCATCACGTTCGGCGGGCAGCAGGCGCAGCGGAACCACCGGGTGCGGCGGGAGGACTGGTCCCCGCCGGCACTGACGTATCCGTCGCGGACCTGGAGCGGGTTCACGTAGAGCCACTCCTCGCCGTCCAGCGACACACCGGCGAGGAAGCCGTTGAAGAGGGTCCGCTCGATCAGGTCGCTGTACCGTGCGTCACCGGTGAGCAGCGCCATCCGCCAGCTGAACTGGATGGAGGCGACGGCCGCGCATGTCTCGCAGTAGGCACGCTCGTTGGGAAGTTCGAACGGGTCGCCGAAGTCCTCCTTGTCGTGGTGCGCTCCCACGCCGCCGGTCAGGTGGGTCTTGGTGGTGGTCATGGCGTGCCACAGGCGGGCGGCCGCAGCGGCCAGGTCCCCTTCCCCCGTCTCGGTGGCCAGGTCGGCGACGGCCGCCAGCAGGTAGAGCTGGCGCACCGCGTGGCCCTCGACGGTCTCGGCCTCGCGCACCGGAACCCGGTCCTGGCAGTACGCCTCGTGGTGGTGGACTCCGTGGCCGTGCCGGTCGACGAAGTAGCCCGCGAGGTCGAGATAGCGCCGCTCCCCGGTCTCCCGGTACAGCTCCACCAGAGCCGTTTCCACCTCGGGGTGGGCATCGAAACCGTCGAGGGGCTTGCCGCTGCCCTCCGGTCCGAAGACGCTGTCGATGTGATCGGCGAACCGTACGGCCACGGCGAGCAGTTCGGGCTCCCCGGTCGCCCGGTGGTGGGCGACACCGGCCTGGATGAGATGACCGGCGCAGTACAGCTCGTGTCCCCACCGCAGGTCGGAGTAGCGGCCGGCACCCTTGCCGGACTGGAACCACGTGTTCAGGTAGCCGTCTTGCTCCTGCGCGGCGGACACCAGCGCGATGATGCCCCGGACCGTGGAGGCGAGGGCGGCGGTGTCACGGCCGGCGGCCTCGTCCTGGAGGAGCTGCCAGGACGCGGCCTCCAGCCACTTGTAGACGTCGGTGTCCTGGAACGGGTAGTCACCCTCGAAGGCGCCCTCGACGGCTCCGGCGACCAGGCGGAGGTTGTGCAGATTTCCGGCGTGCTCCAGGAGCCCCGGCCCCTGTGGGATGCCGACGTCCGCGTTGACCTGGCGCCGCCGTTGCCAGAAACCCGTGGTCACCGTCGCGTTCGTCGGCCGGAGAGCTGCCCCGGCCTGCGGGCCGAAGCGGATCGGGCCGGTGGCGGAAGAGCCGGGCTTCGTGCGGGACATGGAACTCCCCGGGTTGGGCGCACGCCTTCCTTCAGGGAGGCGGCGCGACTGAGGCAAGTGTGCGCAATCGTTTTCAGCACCGGAAACGTAGGATCACCACGACATAGCGTCAAGGACTTTGACCAAACTCCCTGAAACTTTCCCCGTGTTGGTCAACGGGCTGCCGGGGTGGCACTATGGCCGCTGCGGCACTTAGAGCAAAGGATTACCTGTGACGGAGACCGCTCGTACGGGGACCAGGGCGCGGGTGACACTCACCGACGTCGCCCATCTGGCCGGAGTCAGTGTGGGTACCGCTTCCCGCGCCCTCAGCGGCACGGGCCGGATGCGCCCCGAAACACGCCAGAAGGTCCTGGACGCGGTGGAGGCCCTCGACTTCCGCCCCAACCATCACGCGCAGAACCTGCATTCGGGACGCAGCTGGACGGTCGGGCTCATGACGACCGACGGCATCGGCAGGTTCAGTACGCCCGTGCTCCTCGGCGCGGAGGACGCGTTGGGCGCCGGCAAGATCTCCGTTCTCCTCTGCGACACCCGCGGCGACGTGATCCGCGAGCAGCACCACTTGCAGGTCCTCATGGACCGCCGGGTGGACGGCGTCATCGTCACCGGTCGCCGCACCGACCCCCGTCCGCCGCTGTCGGGCATCCAGGACATCCCGGTCGTCTACGCGCTGTCGCCGTCCACCGACCCGGAGGACATGTCGGTGATCTCCGACGAGGAGCAGGGGTGCCGGCTCGCCGTGGACCACCTCCTCGCCTCGGGACGGACGCGGATCGCCCACGTCACTGGCCCGGAACGGCATGCCGCCGCGCTCGACCGCGCGCGGTTCACCCGGCGGTTGCTCGAAGCATCGTCGCTGGAACTGGCCGGCGGGCGGGCGTACTTCGGCAACTGGAGCGAGGCGTGGGGGCGGCGCGCGGCGAACATGGTGCTGCGGGCCGCACCGGACGTCGACGGCTTCTTCTGCGGCAACGACCAGATCGCGCGAGGAGTGACCGACGCCCTGCGCGAGAAGGGCATCGACGTGCCGGACCAGGTGGCGGTCGCCGGTTACGACAACTGGGACATCATGGCGCTGGCCTCCCGCCCCCCGCTGACCACGATCGACGTGGACCTGATGGAGATCGGGCGTGTCGCGGCGCTCAGGCTGCTGGACGCCATCGACGACAAGGGAACACCGGGCGTGCAGAAGGTGCCCTGCAAGCTGGTGGTACGCGACTCGGCCTGATCCGGGTCCGGGCGGCCGGAGCGGACTCCGCGAGGGACGCGCCCCTCCGGCCGCGGAGCCCTCACGCGCGTGGTGCCGGGTGCGGTCCGCTCCCTCCCGGCAGCGTGGATGTACGTGGGTGAGGGGGCCGAAGCGGCCGGTCGGACCAGGTGCGGCCAGGAATCGGCGGTCTCCCCGGATGGGGAAGACTGGGCCCATGAGAGACATCGTTTTCACGCGCAGGAGCGGCTGGATCCCGAACGTGGTCCGCGAGAACGGCGAGCTGAAGCTGGCACTCGGTGCCGGGGCCGACGCCAACCACGAGCCGCGCACCTTCACGTTCCCGATCGGGGAAGCGCATCTCGCGGTGATGGGCGAGGACCTGGGCAGACACCTGCTGCTGTGGAGTGCGCTCCTTCCGCTGTGCGAGGCGGCCGGGACGCGGGGCCCGCTCGACGAGGACGCCGCCGTCGCGCTCCTGGACCCGATCCTCCTCTCCGCGCCCGCGGACGTCGACGCGCTCTTCCGGCGCATCCCGTGGGACCGGGGCCGGCTCATCGCACACGGCGCCGACATCGGCTCGCTCGAACGCGGCGAGGTCTGCGCGGCGATGCGCGCGGCGACGGAGACGTCCGACGGCAAACGGGCCCAGGAGTACACCGTGAACCGCCGTCGCGCCGAGCGCGGAGCGGCACTCGGCCCTCTCGACGCCGCGGTGCTCAGGTACACGGGCCAGTACCTGCACGGCTCGACGGTTCCGCGGCGCATACCCGACGCCGTCGATGCCCCGCTGCTGCCCGAGGTCATGCGTGTGATCGCCACCGCCGAGCAGGCGTGCGCCGGGATGCGGATCGGCCGCGATCCGCGTCGGGGCAAGCGCGCGCCGGACAAGCGCGACTGGGACCGGATGGCGACGGCGGTCGACGTGGCCGTGCGCCGCGCACACCCCGAGCTCGTCGACGAGGCGGTGCGGACCGTGGGCTTCCTGATGTGCTCGGAGGCAGCGAACCGCTCCAGGAGCACGCCCCTGGACGATGACGAGGGAACCGCCGGAGACCGCTCCGGCCCCGGCGCGCATGCGCGGAAGACGATCCTGTCGTTCACCGACGACAAGGGTGTCGAGAAGAAGTGGCGCTCGGGCGGTGCCCGCACCGCCACCGCGGAGTTCTGGGAGTTCGTCGCCGATCGCTCGGCCGGGGACAACGAGGTGTTCACCCTTGAGGACGAGGAGATGGGGGAAGGTATCCAGCTCCATTTCTACGCGGACTCCATCGCCCGCGTCACGACGGTGCGCAAGGGTGTGGGCGGGGCGGATCCGGAGTACCGGGTCGAATACGGCCTGGTGGACGGGATGGAGGGGTACCGGAAACTGGTGAGCGCCTTCGTCCGAGGCGGCTGCGCCGCACTCGATGAGCCCGGCTTCTGGATTCCGGATGCCGCCGAGTTCGAGCGCGAGCGGCGGCGCCGGGCCGCCGGGAAATCCGGCTGAATCCCTCGCACCCGCCGAAGGAAGAGCCCGCGATCAGGCGGGCACCGACTGGCGCGTACCGCCGGCGCGGCCGGGGCGTTTCCGG
>NZ_JBSFVR010000417.1:0-6178 GCF_053592415.1 Streptomyces sp. NPDC002690
AGGACGGGCCGGCGGCCACCTGCGCACCTCTCGAACCACAGCCGGGTGTGGGTGAGTTGCCCGCGCTGATGGAGCGGGTACGGGCAAGCGGTTCGTCGCGTCGGTGATCGGCCTCGGCGTGATCGCCCTGCCCGTGCTGGATCTGCAGCTGGGCATGCCGGGCGCCGAGTCGAAGTCCGTCTCCTCCACCGAGCGCCGGGCCTACGACGCGCTGGCCGAGGGCTTCGGCCCCGGCTTCAACGGGCCGCTCACCATCGTCGTGGACGCCCAGGGCTCGGCCGACCCCCGGAGCGCGGTGACGGACATCCACGACCGACTGGCCGGGACGGACGGCGTGGAGTCGGTGTCCGCGCCCCGCTTCAACGAGGCCGGTGACACCGCGGTCCTTTCGGCGGTGCCGTCCACCAGCCCGACCGACACGGCCACCGTCGAACTCGTCGACACCATCCGCGGCGACCGGGCTCCGATCGAGGCCGGCACCGGAGCCACCTTCGAGGTGACCGGGACGACCGCGCTGAACATCGACGTCGCGCAGAAGATCCAGGACGCCCTCGTTCCCTATCTGATCCTGATCGTCGGCCTCGCCCTGCTGTTGCTGATGGTGGTCTTCCGCTCGGTGCTCGTACCTCTCAAGGCCACGCTCGGCTTCCTCCTGTCGGTGCTGGCGGCGCTGGGTGCCGTGGTCGCCGTCTTCCAGTGGGGCTGGGGCGCGAGTCTGCTGGGTGTGGAGCAGGCCGGACCGATCATGAGCATGATGCCGATCTTCCTGGTGGGCATCGTGTTCGGCCTGGCGATGGACTACGAGGTCTTCCTCGTCTCCCGCATCCGCGAGTCGTACGTGCACGGCGAGAGCCCGAAGCAAGCGGTCGTCAGCGGATTCCGGGCCAGCGGCAGGGTGGTCGTCGCCGCCGCGCTGATCATGATGTCGGTCTTCGCGGGCTTCGTCACCGCGGACGAGTCGATGATCAAAACGATCGGTTTCGGTCTGGCGATCGCCGTGCTCTTCGACGCGCTCGTCGTCCGGATGGCCTTCGTACCGGCGGTGCTCGCGCTCCTCGGGCGGTGGGCCTGGTGGCTGCCGAAGCCGCTGGCGAGGATTCTGCCGAAGGTCGACGTGGAGGGCGAGAAGCTCACCGGCGCGGCCGGGGCTCCGAAGCCGGACTCCACGGAACCGTCCGGGCACGAACCGTCGGAGCGCGAACCCGCCGGCGTCTGAGTACCCCTGGGGTCCGCCCCGCCGATTCCGGGCTGCCCGTGTCCCCCGCGACACGGGCAGCCCGCTCGCGACCGCGCACGAAAGAGATCACGATGGGACGGAAAGCCAGAAGGAGGCCGCCGATGAAGGCTCGGGCCCTCGTCGCGCGCTGGGAGCAACTCGTACGTCGGCGCACCCTCGCCGCCGACGCCGCACTCGCCCTCTTCCTGTTCGTGGTGACCGTCACCGGGGGCGTCGCCACCAGTACGCATCCGGACGACGGCAGTCAGTGGGTCTGGGGGGCGGTGCTCGGCGGCGTGGGAAGCCTGGCGTTGATGGCCCACCGGCGGCACCCGCGCGCCACGGTGGTGGTCACCGCCGCGTGCGCCGCCGGTGCCACCGGTCTGGGGTTCCTCCTGACGCCCCTGGTCCTCGGCCCGCTGATGGCGTCGCTCTACTGGCTCGCACGGGACGAGGACCGGCACGAGGCCTTCCGCTGGGCGGCCGGAGTGGCCCTGCTGCTGGTGGGTGTGTCGCTGTTCGAGGACACGGCGAACTACTCCTTCGTGCTCCAGACCGTCAACCCGGTCGCCTGGCTGCTGCTGATGCCCTACGTCGGAGGCGCCGTCCAGTTGCGCCGGGCGTACCTCGAAGCGGTGGAGGCGCGGGCCGTGTACGCCGAACGGACCCGTGAGGAGGAGGCCAGGCGACGGGTGGACGAGGAACGCATCCGCATCGCGCGCGACCTGCACGACGTCGTCGCCCACCACATGACCCTGGCGAACGCGCAGGCGGGCACCGCCGCGTATCTCGCCCGCCGCAACCCCGACCCGCGGGTCACCCGGGTGCTCGAAGAGCTCACGGGCACCACCTCGTCGGCGCTGCGCGAGCTCAAGGCGACCGTGGCGGTGCTCCGGGAGGCCGGTGACACGGACTCGCCTCTCGAACCGGCCCCGGGCCTGGAGGATCTGCCCGAGCTCACGGAGTCGTTCGCACCGGCGGGACTCCGGGTGGCCCTGCGCACCGAGGGTGACCCCCTCCCGGTCTCGTCCGGCGTCGGTCTCACCGCGTACCGGATCGTCCAGGAGGCTTTGACGAACGCGGCCAAACACGCGCACACCGATGCGGCTACCGTGACGTTGCTCTACCACCGCGACCGCATCGTGCTGACCGTCACGGACGACGGTCCCGCCGGAGCCCAGGGACACCCGCGACCACCGGCCGGGGCGCCGTCGGGGTTCGGACTGCTCGGCATGCACGAGCGGGCCCAGCTCGTCGGCGGCACACTGACGGCGGGACGCCGGGGGGCCGGCTTCGCGGTGGTGGCGGAACTCCCTCTGCTGCCGGGCGAGCTGAGCGCCGGCGACCCCACTTGTGAACAGGACCCCACCCCATGACCTGCACCGTTCTGCTGGCTGACGATCAAGGCCTGCTGCGCGCGACGTTCCGCATGCTCATCGACTCCACCGACGACCTCGTCGTCGTCGCCGAGGCCTCGGACGGGGCGGCAGCGGTCGGGGCGGTGCGCGCCCATCGCCCCGACGTGGTCCTGATGGACATCCGCATGCCGGGAACCGACGGTCTGGCGGCCACCGAGGCCATCTGCTCGGACCCGGACCTGGCCCCCACCCGGGTCCTGATCCTGACCACTTTCGAGACCGACGAGTACGTGGCCCGCGCACTGCGCGCCGGGGCGAGCGGCTTCCTCGGGAAGGACGCGGACCCCGACACCCTGCTCGACGCGATCAGGACCGTGGCCGCGGGAGAGGCGCTCCTGTCGCCGGTGGCGACCCGTTCGCTGATCGCCTCGTTCGTCGGGACGCCGCCCCCCTCGCCGCCCGCCGACGCGGACGCGCTGGACGGGCTCACCCCCCGGGAACGGGAGGTGGCGGTCCTGGTCGCGGAGGGGCTCTCCAACCACGAGATCGCCGACCGGCTGTTCCTCAGTCCGCTGACCGTACGCACCCACGTCCACCGCACGCTCGCGAAGACGCGCTCCCGCGACCGGGCGCAGCTCGTCGCGCTGGCCTACCGGACGGGGCTGGTACGGCCGCCCGCCTGACCGGCGCGAAGAAGCCCGGCGCGAAGAAGCCCGGCGCGAAGAAGCCCGGCGCCGGACTCCCGGACTCCCGGACTCCCGGCGCCGGGCCTTCCCGTCTTCTCCGCGTCAGCGCTTTACAGCACGCAGGACCACGAACTTCGGGTCACCCGCGACGGTGGTGCAGTTGCCGAAGATCCGGCGCAGTTGCGTGTGGTAGCCGAGGTGCCGGTTGCCGACGACCCAGAGTTCGCCACCCTGCCGCAGCGCGGTCCGCGCGCCGTGGAACATGTTCCGGGCGGTGGCGTCGGTGGTGGCCAGATGGGAGTGGAACGGCGGATTGGTGAGGACCAGGTCCACGCTGCCGGGCTCCACGTCGGTGAGCACGTCGCCGACGACGAAGGACGCCTCGCGGCCCGGCTCCGTGCCGGCCCGGAAAGTCTCCTCGGCGGAGGCGACGGCCTGGTACGACTCGTCCGTGAAGAGGACGGAGGCGTCCGGGTTGGCGAGCGCCGCCGCGAGGCCGACGACGCCGTTGCCGCAGCCGAGGTCGACGACCCGGTCGGGTCCGGAGCGCGTGGGCAGGTGCTTCAGGAAGAAGCGGGTGCCGATGTCGAGCCGCTCGGCGCAGAAGATGCCGGCGTGGTTGACGACCGTGCGGCCCGCGGCGGTCCCGATGTCCGCGGGCAGTTCGTACCGCAGCGGCCAGGGGCTGGGCGTACGGGCCGGAGCCGGGTCCGGGGTGGAGAAGATCAGCCGGGCCTTGCGGACCGCGAGCGAGGTGCGGGTCGGGCCGACGATGCGCTCGAAGAGCTTGAGCGTGGAGGTGTGGATCTCCTTGACCATGCCCGCGCCGATGACCACGGTGCCCTCGTGGAGAGAGGGCGCGAGGCGGTGCAGCTGGTCTTCCAGGAACGCCAGACTCTTGGGCACGCGTACGAGCAGGACGTCGATCCGGTCCGGCGGAGTGTCGCGCGACGACAGCAGTCGCACCTCCCCGGGGTCGACGCCGTTGCGGGCGAGGTTCGCGCGGGTGGCGCACTGGGCCAGGAAGGAGTCCGAGATCTGTACGGGCCGGTGCCGCGCCAGCACCGTGGAGAGCGCGCCCCAGCGGTCGCCCACCACCACGACGGTGCCGGAGAGATCGACCGGACCGGCCGGTCCGGCCTCACCGGGCTCCGCGGGGCCGTCCAGCCGCTTGAGGAGGTACTCGTCGGCGGCGTCCCAGGCGCGGAGGGGGTCGCGCGGGTGCTCGGGGAAACGGGCCAGGTCGACGGGGCCCTGTGACGTCGTCAAACAGTTCATTGTGCGTTCAGGCTAACCCGGGAGGGAGCACCCGCCGCGCCGGGCGCACCCCTCCCGGAGCCCGCCGGCATCAGGGCAGGCGCTTGTCGATGGCCGAACGGCCCTCCTCCGCGAGTGTGCGCCTGGCCCATTCCAGACTCGCCGGTGTCACGTCCCGGCCCGACGCGAGGACCAGGTCCTCCGGAGTGGGATGGTCCACCGCTCCGGTGTGGAGCAGCCGGTCCGGCGTGACCTCCTCACGCGTGATCGCCTGTGCGTCACGCGTGAGGTATATGGATTCGGGATCTTGGCTCATGCCGCCTCCTCGTCCTTTCGCCAATTCTCGCGCCGCGGCGCGACACGCGCATCCGAGGCCGCCAGGACCGCTGCCGGGAGCCTTCGTCGCGATCGCGGGGAAGCGAACTCGACGGGCCCGAGCGCGAACTCCCCGAGGGATGTGGGCCCGACGGGTGCGACTTCTGATGCGGCAGGGGCCGGCGGGACCGGTCACCACTTGACCTGCACATGATGATTACGTTCCGTTCATGCATGGAGTACGGCGCGCATGGAAGGCTGCCGAACAGATCGCCCTTCACATGACTGCCGCATCCCCTCCCTCCCCCACGAATCAGAGGGTGGCCGCAGCCCTTCCCGTCCCGGAGAGGACACCCCACATGTCCCGTCAGCCAAAAATCTACGCGCGTCCACTCCTGGCCGCCCTCGCCGCCGTCACCGTTCTCACCGGCACCGCGGCGGCCACCCCCGCCGAGGACACCCCGGCGCCCGCCGCCGCGTCCGTCACCCTGGACGACACCTACTACGCCAACGCCCTCGGCAAGTCCGGCACGGCCCTCAAGGCGGCCCTGCACACCATCATCAGCAGCCAGACCAAGGTCTCCTACAGCCAGGTCTGGGAGGCACTGAAGGACACCGACGAGGACCCCGCCAACCCGGACAACGTCATCCTGCTGTACACCGGCGAGTCGCAGTCGGAGGACGACAACGGCGGGAACGTCGGCCAGTGGAACCGCGAGCACGTCTGGGCCAAATCGCACGGCGACTTCGGTACGGCGACCGGCCCCGGCACCGATCTGCACCACCTGCGACCGGCCGACGTCCAGGTCAACTCCATCCGGGGCAACAAGGACTTCGACAACGGCGGCAGTCAGGTGTCCGGCGCTCCGGGGAATTACACGGACAGTGACTCGTTCGAACCCCGCGACGCCGACAAGGGCGATGTCGCGCGGATGATCCTCTACATGGCGGTGCGCTACGAGGGCGACGACGCCTGGGCCGACCTGGAGCCCAACGAGAAGGTGAACAACGGCTCGGCGCCGAACATCGGCAAGCTCTCCGTACTGAAGGAGTGGAGCCAGGAGGACCCGCCGAGCGCGTTCGAGAAGAACCGCAACGAGGTCATATACGCCCAGTACCAGCACAACCGGAACCCGTTCATCGACCACCCGGAATGGGTCGAGTCGATCTGGTAGCCCCACCGTTCCGGGGCGCCGCCGTCACCGGCCGGTGGCGTCCCGGACCACGGCCGGTCGGTGGGCCCGTCGTTCATGGTCTTGCCCCTGCTGGTCCTGACCCTGCTGGCCCTGGTCTTGGTCCTGCCCCTGCTGGTCCTGACCCTGCTGGCCCTGGTCTTGGTCCTGACC
>NZ_JBSFVR010000418.1:0-6147 GCF_053592415.1 Streptomyces sp. NPDC002690
CGACGACGGGCGGGCCGACCCTCGGCCACGCTACGCCGCACTCCCCGTCCGCGCTTCTCGGCCGGGTCCCGGTACGCGCGCCGGTCAGTCCCGGGGCAGCAGTGACCCCAGGGGACCCAGGTCCAGGTTGAGGTCCTCCGGGCGCACGCCGTGCTGCTCGCAGAGTTCGGTCATCCGCTGGTCGAGCATCATCAGGGTGGCGCCGATCTCGTCGGCCTGTTCGTCGGTGAGGTCTCCCTGGTCGACCCGGCGGATCGCCTGCCGTTCCATCAACTGGCGCAGCAGCTCGACCACCGTGAGAACGAGAGTGACGAGGTCACGGCCCATCCGCTCACGGTCGAGGTCGAGCCGTGCCTCCGTCACAGCGGCCCGCCGTCGGCCCACGGGGCGGGCACGCGTTCGCTGACCGAGGACAGCAGCGCGTGCAGCGACAGCCGTACGAGTGGCACGTCCGCGATGGCGATCACGAGGTCCCCGCTGATGACCACTCCGGTCGCGAGAACCCGGTCGAGCAGGTCGACCAGCGGCACCCCGATCGGGCCACTCAGCGGTTCGGGGGAGTCCCACGGCACCACTTCGCGGGTCATCCCTCCACCTCGCCCACGAAGGAGTACGGCACCCAGGGACCCGACAGCACGACCTGCGCGTCGCCCGGCTCCCGCAGCGAGTCCGCCAGCCGGTGCAACTCGGCCGACCGGTCCTCCGCCACCAGATAGGTGGCGTTGAGTACCTGTACGCCCTGGCCCTCGGCGGAGGGCGCGGAGTGCAGCCGCAGTCTCCGGGCCTCCGCCGCGACCCGGCGGAACGCCTCGTCCACCGCGTCGGCCCTGAGCCCGGCTTCGACATGACGGCGCTGCCGGCTCTCCTGGACGTTGCGGCGCCGGTTCAGATAGGCGAGCCCCGAACCAGCGGCGGGACGTGCCCGTTCCGGCTCGGCGGCCGTAGCGGCGGCCACGGTGTCCTGAGTCTCCGACGGGGACAGGAACACCTTGACGCCCCACTCGCTGTGGTGGGCGACCCGGTCGAGCGCGCGCTCGAACCGCGTCGCTCGCGACGCGAGCGCCGTCCGGGCGTTCCCGTCGTCGTGGTAGAGCGTGGCCATGGGCAGCGGCACGGTGGGTGCGCCGGCGGCGACGGCGGTGACCACGGCATGGTGCGCCCGCGCGTAGCGCTCCAGTTCCTGCCGGTCGGCGAGGCGTTGCTGCCACACCTCTTCGGTGAAGTCGTCCGCGGGCACGGTCTGCGCCACGGCCGACAGACGCGATCCGAGTGTCAGTGCGCGCACCGGTTCTTCGCCGATCAGGCCGGGAAGCCGCCCGAGGGACATGGAGGTGAGGTCGAGGTCGCGGCACACGGCGAAGACGTAGAGGGCGTCGCTCCCGGAGGCGGTGCCCCTGCGAACGGTGCTGGTCATGTGCGTGCGCGCTCCTCGGATCTCTTCCGCTCCTCGGTGCCCTCGGACGACTCCAACGCCTTCACCCGTGCGCGCAGTTCGCGGTTCTCCTCCTGGAGAGCGCTGCGGGACGCAGCCGAACTCAGCGCGGGATCGGTCTCCCACCAGTCGATTCCGGCCTTCTTGGCCGTGTCCACCGAGGCGACGAAGAGCCGGAGCCGGATGGTGAGCAACTCGATGTCCAGGAGGTCGATCTTGATGTCTCCCGCGATGACGATTCCCTTGTCGAGAACACGTTCCAGGATGTCGGCCAGGTTGGTCGTCTGCGGACCGGGAATGGTGTCGGCGGGCTGCCGGTACGTCATGTCCGTCATCGTCGACCGCCGCCTCTCCGCTTCCTGGGACGAGGCGCTTCTTCTTCCTCTTCCTCTTCCTCCTCTTCCTCTTCTTCGTCGCCGTCCTCGTCGTCTACGTCGTCCGCTTCTTCTCCATCGTCCCCCTCGTCCTCGTCCTCGTCTTCGTACGCGTCTTCGTCCTCGTACTCGCCGTCGTCTCCCTCCTCGTCCCCCTCGTCCCCTTCGTCTTCGTACTCGTCGTCCTCTTCTTCGTCGCCTTCGTACTCGTCCTCCTGGCCCTCCTGTTCCTCCGCTTCCTCCTCCGCCACGGCGTCCTCGTGGGAGACGACGACCTCTCCGTCGCGGATCTCACCCCGCCAGCCCTCGGGGGGTTCGGCGCTGAGGGTGACGTAACGCTGGAAGTGCTTGAAGTCGAGGCGGATGCGGCGCCCCTGGACACGCCAGAGGTTGCCCGTCTTCTCGAAGAAGCCCGACGGGTAGTACTCCACCACCAGGATGATCCGGGTCAGCGAGGGCGCCAGTTCGTGGAAGCTGACGGCGCCGCGCGTGCTGCCCTTGGCTCCCTCCGAGGTCCACACGATCCGTTCGTCGGGAACCTGCTCCTGCACGGTTGCTTTGAACCCGCGAGAGGAGGGGCCGATCTTCACCTTCCAGTCGCTCTCCATCTCGTCGCTCATCGAGACGCTCTGGACGCCCTTGGTGAAGCTGCTGAACTGGTCGTACTGCGTCCAGTGGTCGTACGCCTCGCGCAACGGCACGCCCACGTCGAGGAACTCGATGATGTTCATGGACTTGCCGCCCGACTTGCTCTTCCCCTTGCCCTTTCCGTCGCCGTCGCCTCCCCCGAAGGCTTCCTTCGCCTTGCCCACGACGTTGTCCTTCACCCCTTTCGCCTTCTCGGAGACGAATGCCTTCAGGGGCGATTCCCCTTGCAGGACACGCGAGCCGATCGCCGGCAGGGACCCGCCGTTCTGGGCGACATCGGTGAGCTGGCCCGTGACGTCCGTGAGCTTCTCGCCGGCCTTCTCCGCCAGACGCTCGACCTGCCCCGAGAGATAGCCCGACAATTCTTGACGCAGCCGCTCGACACCCGACAGGTGGTCCTCGGAACCGTCTTTTTCGTTGCTTGCCATGGCTCGCTACCTCCGGCGATCGGCACGCTTGGAAGCCGCCCGCTTGGACGACGTCGTCTTCTTGGCTGCTGCGCTCTTCTTCGCAGGTGCCTTCTTCGCGGGGGCCTTCTTGGCAGCTGCCTTCTTGGCCGGCGCCTTCTTCGCCGCGCTCTTCTTGGCGGGTGCCGCCTTCTTGGCAGCCGCCTTCTTGGCAGGTGCCTTCTTGGCCTGAGCCGCCTTCTTCGCCGGAGGGGCCTTCTTTGCCGCGCTCTTCTTGGCGGGTGCCGCCTTCTTGGCCGGCGCAGACTTCCGAGATCCGGCCTTCTTCGCGGCACCTCCCGAGGGGCGCGACGCGGAACGCTTGCGGGTACGAGGGCTCGGCGCGGGCTCCTCCTCGGCTTCGTCCTCGTCGGGCTCTTCCTCGTCGGGCTCTTCCTCGTCGGGCTCTTCCTCGTCCGGCTCTTCCTCGTCCGGCTCTTCCTCTTCCTCTTCGTCCTCGTCGGGCTCCTCGTCCTCCCCCTCGTACTCGCCCTCGGCTTCGTCCTCCTCCTCGTCCCAGGGCTCCTCCTCGTCCTCCCCCTCGTACTCCTCTTCCTCGTCGGGCTCTTCCTCGTCCTCTTCGCCGGGACGTCCCCGTTCACCGAGCCGGGAGGTACGATCGCCGATCGCCTCGGCCAGCGAGACCATCCCTCGGTTGGCGGCTGCCGAGACCGCTTGGCGGCCCGCGTCGAGGACCTCGCCCCGCAACTGCTCCTGCAGTTCGGCGATCTGCGGCACGTCGCTCAGCCGCCGCATGCCCTCGGCCGCGAGTTGCTTCGGTTCGAGGCCGAATCGTCGTCCCGCCAGGTAGGTCGCGACCGTGATCGCGAGCCGGCCCTTCTTCGTCCGCCCCAGTACGTACCCGCCCACCACCGCGGCAGCGAGCGTCACCTTGGCCGTGTCATCCATGGGTCAGTCACCTTCGATCGTCCGGTTCGCCGCCACGCCCTCGGCGTGGAGCCGGTCGAGCAGCAGTTCCTCTTGGCGTTCGAACTCTTCGATGTCGATGAGGTTTTCCTCCAAATCGCGGTTCAGCTCGCCCAACTGGGCTCTGAGGACGGCCGGATCGTTCAACTCCCGCTCCGCGGCGTCGTGCATCTTCTCCGCCACCCACACCACTCCGCGGACGGGAGCGAGGGGGAGCAGCAGAATGCCCGTGATCAGCCCCATGCCGCACCCGTCCGAGCCGGTGCGAGCGAGGGGTCGCCCGCCGGCACGAAGCTGTAGCAGGGCAGTGGGCCGACGATCCTGAGGTCGACGTGATCGGGGCGCGCGTCGGCGAGACTCCGGGCCGCCGCTCGGAATTCGGCCTCCCGCGCCCGGTCGACGAGGAAGGACACATTGAGCGCGCAGTCGCGCACCTCGGGCCCTCTCGACACCGAGCGGGCCGTCGGAGTCAGCTCGGCCAGGATCTGCTCTCCGGCCTCGGCCGCCCTGCGCGCGAGCGCCTTGGCCACGGCCTCTCCCAGCCGCACCGAAGCCTCGTAACCCGGAGACCGGCGGGCTTCCCGACGAAGGCGGCCCACCTGTGGTTCCTCGGCCACCACCGCGGCGAGCGCGTCCTGCGCGGGGAACGCCTTCAGGTTGATCTCCACCCGTCCGGCCAACTGCTCCAGGGCCTCCAGGCATGCTTTCTCGGTGGCGGCAAGTTGCTGGAGCACCGTCTGCTCGCCGGTCGCCACCATGCCGAAGCGCATCGGCAGGACGGAATCGACCTCTGCGAGCCTGACCAGCAACTCCTGATGCGCCATGAGGTCCCGCCGCCGGGCGCGCAGCCGCACGGGTGCCTCGCTGACCACGGCGCGTACCGCCCCCCGCCCGATGGCCGTGAGGCGGGCGGGGGGCGTGCCGACGCCGCTCAGCCCGGTCGGCACCGCCGTGGTGCGGCGGACGATGCCGTAGACGTACACGCCCTGTGCCGGCATGGCTCAGGCCTCCACGGGGCGGCGGCGACGGGCGCTGCCGGAACGCTCGGGAGCGCGCCGCTTCTTGGGGCGTACGGGCTCTTCGGCCTCGTCCTCCGGGTCGGCGTCGTGGTCGTCCGCGCCGACGGCCTTGCGGACGGTGTCGCCCACCGATTCCGCCGCCTTGCGCACCTTCCGCTTGCCGATCGACTTGGCCGCGGTCCCGCCGAGCAGTTCGGGGATCGTCGTGCTGCCGGAATCCCGCTCCAGGTCCAGCCGGTTGCATGCCTCCGCGAACCGCAGATACGTGTCCACACTCGCCACGACGATGCGGGCGTCGATCTTCAGAATCTCGATCCCGACCAGGGACACCCGAATGAAGACATCGATCACCATGCCCCGGTCGAGGATGAGTTCCAGCACGTCGTAGAGGGTTCCGGAACGTGGGGGACAGGTGACTTCGTCGGAGTAGGAGGTCGTGGCCATGCGGGTCCTTCCGTTCTGGGGCGCCGCGTCACTCGTCGGCGGAACCCCTTCGGTAGCGGCGCACTCGGCGGTACTCCACGAGTTCGCCCTGCTGGTCCAGCCGCACCTCGTAGGAGGCGAGAAGGCTCGTCGTATCGGGGATGCGGGCCACCTCGAGGACGTCGACGACGACGCACCAGCCGTCGTCCGCGCGCCGGACGGCGGAGACGCCCTCCAGCGGATGTGCGATCAGGCCCTCCAGGCTCTGGCAGGCAGCCCGGGCCGCACCCTGGGGGCCACTGCCCGATGAGCCCTTGCGCGTGGCGGGCGAGGTGGGTGCTGCCCGCTTACGACGTGTTTCTGCCATGGTTCTCAGTTTGGGCGCCACCGGGCACGGTGCATCTTGGGCGGAGCCATCGGCGCATACCCGCTGGTCCGCTCCGGGCGCGGTGAGGATTTCGTCCGCCGCCGGTGAGGATTTCGTCCCCCGAGCCCGACGGGCCGTCGGCGCGCATACTGAAGTCACGACGAGACGGAGGACGTCATGATCGTTCTCGGTGTGATTTTGCTGGTGATCGGCTTGATCACCGGGCTTTCCATCCTGTGGACCATTGGCATCGTGCTGCTGGTCGTCGGGGCGCTGTTGCTTCTGCTCGGTGCCACCGGGCGCGCGGTGGGTGGCAGGAAGCACTACTGGTAGGCGTGGCAACCGTGACGACCGGTGGACACGGCGACCGTCGCGCGCGATCGGTGGCGGGGACCACGGCCCGTTTTGGTTCGTCCTCCGGGGGTGAAGGGGGCCCAAGCGTCAACGAGCGCGGGGCTGTTACCGCGTGTCCGGTGGCGTGGTACCCGACCCCGCGGGGTCGGGTACCACG
>NZ_JBSFVR010000419.1:0-6145 GCF_053592415.1 Streptomyces sp. NPDC002690
CGAGTCGGTGATGGGGGCGGTGGACGGTGTCCTCTCCGAGCTGATGGCCTCCTCGCACTGGGAGCGCGCCTCGGCGCTGGGCATCGGCAGCGCGGGACCGGTGGACGCCTCGGCGGGCACGGTCAGCCCGGTCAACGTTCCCGGGTGGCGGGACTTCCCGTTGGTCGACCGGGTCGGCAAGACGATCGGTGGACTGCCGGTGACCCTGGTCGGCGACGGCGTGGCGATGACGGCGGCCGAACATTGGCAGGGTGCTGCCCGCGGGCACGACAACGCGCTCTGCATGGTCGTGTCGACCGGTGTCGGCGGCGGACTCGTCCTCGGCGGCAGGCTCCACCCCGGCCCCACCGGCAACTCGGGCCACATCGGCCACATCAGCGTGGACCTGGACGGCGACGCCTGCCCCTGCGGCGCCCGCGGCTGCGTCGAGCGGATCGCCAGCGGCCCCAACATCGCGCGCCGCGCCCTGGACGACGGGTGGCGGCCCGGAGCGGACGGGGACGTCACGGCACGCGCCGTGGCCGCCGCCGCACGGGCTGGAGACCCCGTGGCCCAGGCGTCCTTCGACCGTGCGGCGCAGGCGCTCGCCGCCGGGATCGCCGCCACGGCCACCCTCGTCGAGATCGACATCGCGGTGATCGGCGGCGGCGTGGCCGGCGCCGGCGACGTGCTCTTCGCCCCGCTGAGGCGGGCCTTGGCCGACTACGCGACGCTCTCCTTCGTGCGCAACCTCACGGTGACGGCCGCAGTGATGGGCAATGACGCGGGGCTCGTGGGAGCGGCCGCGGCGGCCACCGTGCGCTGACACCGTGCCCGGTCCCGCCGAGGCGGCGGGAGGCTCAGCGGGCGCGGTCGGCCGAGTTGCGGGCGACCACCACGAGGAAGGCGTCGCGGTCCAGGTCCATCACGACCTCCACCGCGAGCCCCTCGCCGCGGCGCGCGGCCGCGAACTCCTCCGCGGGCCAGCTGCCGCGCGGCCCGCCGGCGGGAAACTGTCCGAGCACCGTCTGACGCATGGTGTACCCCTCTGCCGCTGTCCGCGGTCTCACCCGACCACGGGGAAGGATGACGGCCCGCCGCCGACGACGACCCGGGCCACCCGACCCGGGCCACCCGACCCGGGCCACCCGGCTCGTCTCCCGGGGCGGTCCGGCCGACCGGCCGTCCGGCCGGGCGTCTGCCGACGGGTACCCCGTCCACGGCTCCGTACAACAGGTTCGTCGCGCCGGGTTTTCGCCCCAGGGTGTTCAGGGCAAGCCACAGAGGGCCGGAGCCTCTCCGGACGACCGCGCCGCGCCCAGGGACGGGACCCGCGTCGCGGACCTCGGACGGGGCGTCCCGTAGGGCGCCGGAGCGCGAGCGCGGCACGGACCGGAAGAGATGCCTGGTGAAGGGGGAGCCGTGATCGTCTGGGTCAACGGTGCGTTCAGTGCGGGCAAGACCAGTGCGGCCTGCGAACTGCTCGACCTGATCCCGAACAGCACGCTGTACGATCCCGGGCTGACCGGTGCCGCGCTGCGCGGGCTGCTGCCCCAGAAGCGACTGGCGGAGGTGACCGACTTTCAGGACCTGCCCATCTGGCGGCGCCTGGTCGTGGACACCGCGGCGGCCCTGCTCGCCGAGGTGCCCGGCACGCTCGTGGTGCCGATGACGCTGCTGCGGCAGGAGTACCGGGACGAGATGTTCGGCGGGCTCGCCGCCCGTCGCATCCCCGTGCACCATGTGCTGCTCCTCCCAGAGGAAACGATCCTGCATCAGCGGATCTCGGAGCGGCACGAGCTCTCCGGAGACCCCGGACGGAGCCTGCGCACCCGGCGTTGGTGCCTCGAACACATCGAGCCCTACCGCGCCGCCCTTCAGTGGCTCACCGCCGACGCCCACGTCATCGACAACAGCTCACTCACCCCGCGCGAGACCGCGCTGCGGATCGAGGAAGCGGTACGCACCGGCGCCGCCGGGGAGTGCGGGATCGTCCAGAACCCGTCCCCCACCGCCGAGACGGTCGCCGCCGGCGTACTCCTCTTCGACGAACGCGGCCGGGTCCTCCTCGTCGACCCCACCTACAAGGCGGGCTGGGAGTTCCCCGGCGGGATAGTCGAGGCGGGCGAGGCACCCGCCAGGGCCGGAGTCCGTGAGGTGGCCGAGGAGATCGGCCTGGTCCTGACCACGGAGCCCAGGCTGCTCGTGGTCGACTGGGAGGCTCCGAGACCGCCCGGCTACGGCGGCCTGCGGTTCCTCTTCGACGGCGGGGTACTGGGCGACGAGGACGCGCAGGGGCTGCTGCTCCAGAACTCCGAGCTGCGGGACTGGCGCTTCGTCACCGAGGAGGAGGCCGCCGGGCTCCTCCCACCGACCCGCTACACCCGGCTGCGCTGGGCGCTCAGGGCCCGCGAGCGCTCCACCGTGCTCAACCTGGAGGCCGGGGTGCCGGTCGGGCCCACGGACTGAGGCGAGCGGGGTCCGGCGGATCCCGGCCGGGGGCGACCGGACCACCACCCGGTGGGCGACGGCGGCCGTGGTGAGGGGGCGCTTTCGCTCCCTCACCACGTGCCGGCCTGCCGCTGCCCTACTGCCCCTGCTGGATCCGGGGCTGGTTCGAGCCGTCGCGGAAGAGGTAGGCCCAGGCCGCACCGGTGCCGGACGTGTAGGCGAAGGCCGCGGGGTCGGTCGTCGAGACGTCGGCCGACACCTGGGTCCAGGCGTTCCAGGAGCCGTAGGCGCCCTTCACCGCCTCCTCGGTCCGGTGGATCGTTCCGTCCGAGGCGCGTGCCACGATCCGGGTGAAACCGGTCGACGTGTCCACCACCGCCGAGGGGGCGCCCGCCGCCGTCAGGGAACCGACCGGGGTCCAGACGGCCGGGAACGCTCCGCCCGCGGCCGACTGCTCGGCGGCGACGACCTTGCCGTCCGCGCTCCGGGCGAAGACGCCCAGCCGTCCGTCGCTGCGGACGATCACCGAGGGGGCGTGGCTGACCGCCGCGTTTCCGATGGTGCTCCAGGTGCCCAGCGCGCCGTCCGTGAAGGCGGCCGTGCGCAGCTGCCCGGAGGTGTCGGAGGCGAAGAGCTGGATCGAGGTACCGGTGGTCACGGCGGTCAGTTCCCCGCGCAGGCCTGACCCGGTGAGCTTGGTCCAGCCAAGGAAGTCCACGTTGGGGCGCTGCTGGGCGCGGTACCAGGGCACTCCCGCCGCGTCGACGGAGAACTCGACCAGAGCGCCGTCACCGCGCACGGCGGTGACGGGGTGACCCTTCATCGCGCCGTGCAGGTCGGTCCAGGTGGGAGCGTCGGCGGAGCCCTGGACGTGGCGGCGCCACACGACGTCGCTGTCGGTCTGCTGAGCGATCAGGGCGACCTTGGTGTCGGGCTGTTCGGCCAGCTGGGGCCGGCCGGTGTAGGTCTCGGTGGTGGCGCCGGTCGTCCACTGGACGGCCGAGAATCCGGCGCCCTCGGCCTGCCGGCCGTGGACGAGGCGGCCGTCGGCGTCGACGTAGGCGTACTGGATCTCACCGGTGGAGGCCTGCAGCACGGACCCCGCCGCGTCCGGGGTCCGGTCCACCGAGGGGAGGGAGGGCGAACGGTCGCCGCGCAGGTAGCAGTTGTCGGGCGCGGTGCTGATGCTGGTGTACAGGGTCCAGTTGTTGCCGGAGCCGACCAGCTTGTTCCAGCTGTCGAAGACCCCGGTGCCCTCGTTGTAGCGGTACTGGCGCATCTCGCCGCCGGTCTTGACGCGCAGGATCGTGTCGCCGCCGAAGGAGGTGATCTCCTTGGTGTCACGCCAGTCGGCGGTGTTCACCGTCGCCTGGTGCTGGATCCAGCGCTGGCTGGTGAAGTCGTAACGGGAGCGGATCAGGTGCCCCGTCGCGGAGTCGATGCCGTAGAGCACGCCGTCGTCGGCGGCGAAGACGTGCGTGTACGCGTTCCAGCCCGTGTCGATCTTCTTGTCGCCGAGGCTGTTCCAGGTGCCGGTGACGGTGTCGTACTGCGCCCAGCGGAGGTCGCCGTCCGTGTCGACGTACCAGATGTGACCGGTCCGGTCGACGCTGATCTTGTTGTGGTTGGCCGGCTGGGCGTACGCGGTGAACGCCGAGCTGATCTTCTTGTGGTGCACGTCCCAGGTGGAGGTGGCGGCGACCCGGTGGCTGAGGTAGATGCCGTCGGACTTGATGCCGTAGAACGTCGCCGAGGTGCCGGCCAGGACACGCCCGTAGGACTGCCAGCCCGTGTCGATGGTGCTGGCGTCCGGTATCGTCCCGGTGCCGTTCATCGGGTCGTCGAGGTTGCGGCGCAGTAGTGAGCCGTCGCTCACCACCGAGTACAGAGCGCCCTGGGAATTGCAGACCGGTCCGACGTTGGCGCCCACCCAGGCACGCAGTTCGTCGAGGCGGGTCGCGATCGCGCCGGTCCGCGTCTGCGTGTCGTCCGTTCCGAAGCAGCCCCCTTGCCAGGAACGGCTGTTGACGCCGACGAGACGGACCGATACGCCCGAATCACGAAGCAGCGGACCTCCCGCGTCGCCCTTGCAGACGGTGGCGCCGTCCTTGCCGGTGATGTTCACCTCGCTCGCGGTGGCGGAGTCCACGGTGAACGCACCCGTGTGCATTTTCACCGGTGCCCACTCATCCTTGGTACGGCCGTAGCCGGCGACCCGCAGCTCTTCCCCGGCGGTGGGCGCGGTGGTGGCCAGGCCGACCGGGGCGATGTCGGTCACCGGGCTCGCGAGCTTCGCGAGCACCAGGTCCTGGCCGGGGTACGGGACGAGCTGGGTGACACCGCGGACCTGGCCGGCCGCGGTGGTGGTGTCGGCACGGCCGATGGTGGCGGTCGTCGCCAGAGCCGGGGCACCGGCCGGAACGTCGAGCCCGTCGGCCGGGTTGTCGTCGAAGCAACTGGCCGCCGTGAGAACCCAGTCCGAGTACACCAGCGCACCGGAGCAGGCACGCTGCCCGGCGCCGATGTCCAGACGGGTGGTGAACGCGTAGGAGTCGGCTTCGGAGCCGGTGACTGCCTGCGCCGGCACGGTGAGCACCATGGGTGCCGCCATGACGGCGGCGGCGAAGGCGGCCGTACCGGTGGCCACGGAGCGCGATGTTCTCGGCATGATCTCTCTCTCAACGGTTCTCAACGCCGGCGAGCGCGCTGCCGGACAAGTCGGTGGTGCGGGCGGAGCCCATGGAGTCGTCGCGGGACGATCCCGATCGCGCGGCGGGTGCTCTCCCCGCAGCCCGTGCACGGCTGTCCGGATGCCTCGGTGCGGGCGCCGCCCTTGCGCAGGGGAAATCCGGCTTCTCGGGCGGCCTTGGGTGTTCGGTGCCGGGAGAACGCGAAGCAATCGCACGCACAGGCCCGTCCCGATGTGCCGGACGGAGACATGCCGGCGCGATCGGTGTGAATTCCGGAGGTGGGCACGCCGACCCCGGTCGCTCGTGATTCCCCCTCCATTTTTCGCGCCGCGACATGCCGGATTCCCGCTATTCCGGCGAACAATTAGTACCACGTGGTGCAGCCATCGGTAAGGGGCGTCGTGCGGGCCGCGACGTGATCGTTGATGCCAGTTCTTCCCGTCGGGTGCGGATTGTCCGCAGTGCCGAATGGGGGAAAGTGTGTTTTATGCGGGCCGAGCCGCTTCTGTGATCACCGGCGCGTGGAACCGTGTCGAGGGATTCGGTAAACCTGCGGTTCAGCCCGTGTTCACCGCCTTTTCGTCATGGTCGACTCCGCGGTCGAGTTCTGACGGGCGTGCCCCTTGAAGGTGCCCTGCGGGAAAAGGGGGAGAGTGACACGAAAATGGCAACGGATAAAAGGTGGTATCAGTTCGAAAGGTGGCGCACACCGACGAAATTCTCTTGCCGGAGCCACTGAATGGTTCGCCGATCAGGCGAAGGCGGTTGTCCGCTCCGAGGAGTGCGGGACGGCGCTTACTCCGCGAACGGGGTCGGAGTGGCCCTGGGAGGTGCTGGACGGCCGGAAAGGCCGAGCATGTGCCCGGGACTTCACGGAAAGGACCCGGAGGGGTTGCGACGCCTCTGGGCCGATGGGCCGCGCCGAGGAGGACGGCCGCCTCCGGAGACACGGGGCCCCCGCCGGGAGTTGCGGGCCCCACGGGGCGGCCTCCGACCGCGGGGGCCCGCGCCGGGCTAACGCGCGG
>NZ_JBSFVR010000420.1:0-6117 GCF_053592415.1 Streptomyces sp. NPDC002690
CGGCGTGGCGATGAACACCGGCACCTCGGCCGCCAAGGAGGCCGGGAACATGGTGGACCTGGACTCCAACCCCACCAAGCTGATCGAGATCGTCGCGATCGGCAAGCAGCTCCTGATCACCCGTGGTGCGCTCACGACCTTCTCGATCGCCAACGACGTCGCGAAGTACTTCGCGATCATCCCGGCCATGTTCGCGGTGGTCTACCCGGGCCTGGACAAGCTCAACATCATGCGGCTCGACTCCCCGCAGTCCGCGATCCTGTCCGCCGTCGTCTTCAACGCGCTGATCATCGTCGCGCTGGTGCCGCTCGCCCTCAAGGGAGTCCGCTACCGCCCCGCCGGCGCGGACAGCATGCTCCGGCGCAACCTCGGGATCTACGGCCTCGGCGGCCTGGTCGCCCCGTTCATCGGCATCAAGATCATCGACCTGATCATCTCCCTCATCCCCGGAATCGGCTGATCGGCATGAACACCTCCGTAGGAAACACGACCCGGCTGCTGCTGGCCGGTCTGAGGGCCCTGCTCGTCCTCACCCTGGTCTGCGGCGTCATCTACCCGCTCGCGGTCACCGGTGTCGCCCAGGCGCTCTTCTCCCACAAGGCCAACGGCTCCGAGGTCAGCAGCGACGGCAAGGTCGTCGGCTCCGAGCTGATCGGCCAGCGCTACGACCTGCCTCTCAAGGACGGCCAGGAGGCGGCGGACCCGGACCTCAAGTGGTTCCAGCCCCGCCCCACCAACGGTCTCGGCAGCAACAGCGTCAACACCCAGTACAAGCTGATCCTCTCCGGGGCGACCAACCGCTCGGGCGACAACAAGGACCTGATCGACTGGGTCACCGCCGCCAAGGCCGCCGTGGTCGAGGACAACTCCGTCCCCGGCCACCCGGTCGACCCCGACGACGTGCCGGCCGACGCCGTCACCTCCTCCGGCTCCGGCCTCGACCCCGACATCTCCCCGGAGTACGCGGAGATCCAGATCCGCCGCGTCGCCGAGAAGAACCACCTCCCGGTGGACCAAGTGAGCAAGCTGGTCGACGAGAACACCAGCGGACGCATCATCGGCTTCATCGGTGAACCCCGCGTCAACGTCCTCAAGCTGAACATCGCGCTGAAGGAACTCGTCGACGCGGGCTGACCAGGTCAGTGCTCCGGGGCCCGGCGGAGCCCCGGAGCCGCCGCGTGTCCCGCCCGGCCTCCTCCCCTGGCCGGGCGGGACACGCGGCGTCCCGCATCAGGGTTCCGTCAATACGGACACCCGGTGCGACCGCCATCCGAAATGCCCGGATCTCCGGGAGTAGCGTCGTCAGTGGCTGCCGCACGGGCCGCAGCCCGAGCAAGAGAAGACAATGGGGCCATGGCACGCGGCAAGCTTCGTATCTATCTGGGGGCGGCACCCGGCGTCGGCAAGACCTACGCCATGCTCTCGGAGGCCCACCGGCGCATCGAACGGGGCACCGACTGCGTCGTCGCCTTCGTCGAGCACCACGACCGGCCCCGTACCGAGGTGATGCTGCACGGTCTCGAACAGATCCGGCGGCGCGAGATCGAGTACCGCTCGGCGGTCTTCACCGAGATGGACGTGGACGCCGTACTGGAGCGGGCCCCCCAGGTCGCCCTCGTGGACGAACTCGCCCACACCAACGTCCCCGGCGCCCGCAACGCCAAGCGCTGGCAGGACGTCGAGGAACTCCTCCAGGCGGGCATCGACGTCGTCTCGACCGTCAACATCCAGCACCTGGAGTCGCTCGGCGACGTGGTCGAGTCGATAACCGGCGTCCGGCAGCGCGAGACCGTCCCCGACGAGGTCGTCCGCCGCGCCGACCAGATCGAACTGGTCGACATGTCGCCCCAGGCGCTGCGCCGCCGCATGGCCCACGGCAACATCTACAAGCCCGACAAGCTCGACGCGGCCCTCTCCAACTACTTCCGCCCCGGCAACCTCACCGCCCTGCGCGAGCTGGCCCTGCTCTGGGTCGCCGACCGGGTGGACGAGTACCTCCAGCAGTACCGGGGCGAGCACAACATCAGCTCCACCTGGCAGGCCCGCGAGCGCATCGTCGTCGGACTCACCGGCGGACCCGAGGGCCGCACCCTCATCCGCCGCGCCTCCCGGATGGCGGCCAAGGGCTCCGGCAGCGAGATCCTCGCCGTCTACATCGCCCGCAGCGACGGCCTCACCTCGGCCTCGCCCAAGGAACTCACCGTCCAGCGGACCCTCGTCGAGGACCTGGGCGGAACCTTCCACCACGTCATCGGCGACGACATCCCGGCCGCCCTTCTCGCCTTCGCGCGCGGGGTCAACGCCACCCAGATCGTCCTCGGCTCCAGCCGCCGCAAGACCTGGCAGTACATCTACGGCCCCGGCGTGGGCGCCACCGTCGCGCGCGAGTCCGGGCCCGACCTCGACGTCCACATCGTCACCCACGACGAGGTCGCCAAGGGCAGAGGACTGCCCATCGCCCGGGGCGCCCGGCTCGGCCGCGCCCGGATCATCTGGGGCTGGCTGGTCGGTGTCGGAGGGCCCGCGCTCCTCTCCGTGTTCCTGCGCAGCATGGAGGACGGTCCCGGGCTCGCCAACGACGTCCTGCTCTTCCTCTTCCTGACGGTGGCCGCCGCCCTGCTCGGCGGCCTGCTGCCGGCGCTCGCGTCCGCCGCCGCCGGGTCCCTGCTGCTGAACTACTGGTTCACCCCACCGACCCACACCCTGACCGTGCAGGACCCGGAGAACATCGTCGCCATCGTGATCTTCTTCGCGGTGGCGGTCTCGGTCGCCTCCGTGGTCGACCTCGCGGCGAGACGTACCCACCAGGCCGCACGACTGCGCGCGGAATCGGAGATCCTCTCCTTCCTGGCCGGCAGTGTGCTGCGCGGCGAGACCACCCTGGACGCCCTGCTGGAACGGGTCCGCGAGACCTTCGCCATGGAGTCCGTCGCCCTGCTGGAGCGGCAGAGCGACGTCGAACCGTGGACCTGCGCCGGATCGGTCGGACCCAGCCCGGTGATCCGGCCCGACGACGCCGACGTGGACATGCCGGTCGGCGACCACATGGCGCTCGCGCTCTCCGGCCGGGTGCTGCCCGCCGAGGACCGCCGGGTGCTCGGCGCGTTCGCCGCCCAGGCCGCCGTCGTACTGGACCGCCAGCGCCTGGTCGGCGAGGCCGAGAAGGCCCGCAGGCTCGCCGAGGGCAACCGCATCAGGACCGCCCTGCTGGCCGCGGTCAGCCACGACCTGCGCACCCCGCTCGCCGCCATCAAGGCCGCCGTCAGCTCGCTCCGCTCCGACGACGTCGCCTGGTCCGAGGACGACGAGGCCGAACTCCTCGAAGGCATAGAGAACGGCGCCGACCGCCTGGACCACTTGGTCGGCAACCTGCTCGACATGTCGCGCCTCCAGACCGGAACCGTCACTCCGCTGATCCGCGAGATCGACCTCGACGAGGTCGTCCCGATGGCGCTCGGAGGCGTACCCGAGGGCAGCGTCGAACTCGACATCCCGGAGACCCTGCCGATGGTCGCCGTCGACCCCGGGCTGCTGGAGCGGACCGTGGCCAACGTCGTGGAGAACGCCGTCAAGTACAGTCCGGACGGCACCCCCGTCGTCGTGGCCGCCAGCACGCTGGGCGACCGCGTCGAGCTCCGGGTCTCCGACCGGGGGCCCGGTGTCCCCGACGAGGGCAAGCGGCGGATCTTCGAGCCCTTCCAGCGGTACGGCGACGCTCCGCGCGGCGCCGGGGTCGGCCTCGGCCTGGCCGTCGCCCGGGGATTCGCCGAATCGATGGGCGGCACCCTCGACGCGGAGGACACCCCCGGCGGGGGCATGACCATGGTGCTGACGCTCAAGACGGCGGCCGACCACGTACCCGCAAGCCCCGACCTGTCCCCGCAGGTCACCTCGTGACGTGGTGACGGCGGGGCGAACACAACGCCCCGGCGTCCGTCACACCCCCGGCGTCCGTCACACCCCCGGCGTCCGTCACACCCCCGACATCCGGGTACAGCAGAATCTCTTCCCCGTACAGCAGCAGAAAGGCAGGACCGCGATGACCCGGGTGCTTGTGGTCGACGACGAGCCGCAGATCGTACGCGCCCTCGTGATCAACCTGAAGGCACGGAAGTACGAGGTCGACGCCGCGCCCGACGGGGCCACCGCCCTTCAGCTCGCCGCCGCCCGCCACCCCGACGTGGTGGTGCTGGACCTGGGGCTGCCCGACATGGACGGGGTCGAGGTCATCAGGGGACTCCGGGGCTGGACCCGGGTCCCGATCCTGGTCCTCTCCGCCCGGCACACCTCGGACGAGAAGGTGGAGGCGCTCGACGCGGGCGCCGACGACTACGTGACCAAGCCGTTCGGCATGGACGAGCTGCTCGCCCGGCTGCGGGCGTCGGTCCGCCGGGCGGAGCCGGTCGGCCAGGACGGCGCCGACGACGTGGTGATCGTCGAGACCGAGGGCTTCACCGTCGACCTGGCGGCCAAGAAGGTCCACCGCGACGGCCGTGACGTCCGCCTCACCCCCACCGAATGGCACCTGCTGGAGGTCCTGGTCCGCAACAGCGGTCGCCTCGTCAGCCAGAAGCAGCTCCTCCAAGAGGTCTGGGGCCCCTCCTACGGCACCGAGACCAACTATCTCCGCGTCTACATGGCCCAGCTCCGCCGCAAGCTGGAGGCCGACCCCTCGCACCCCCGGCATTTCGTCACCGAGCCGGGAATGGGCTACCGCTTCGAGCGCGGCTGAGCCTCACGCGTCCGTCGCCCGCCCGTCGCCCGCCTGTCGGTACGGGCATGGTCATGCACTCTTCCGAGTGACTTTTCGGGGGCCCACGACTAGGGCGCGGGACCGGTACTCTTCGGGTATGAGTGCTGTTCCTCGATTCGATAAAGCCGGGAAGGCGGAGCGGTCCACCGGACGCTTCCGCCGCATGCTCGACCGGCTGTCCAGCTCCCAGGAGGACCTGGAGTCCGAGGAGCTCAAGGAGGACGCGCACGCGTCGGGATGCACCCGCATCTCCGAATGCTCGGACCGCCAGATCGTCAAGGTGGCTGGTACGTTGCGGACCGTCACCCTGCGACCGCGTGCCGGAGTGCCCGCTCTGGAAGCGGAGCTCTTCGACGGCACCGCGCCGCTGGACGTGGTCTGGCTCGGCCGCCGCTCCATCGTCGGCATCGAGCCCGGCCGCAGGCTCATCGTTTCGGGCCGCGTCGCCATGAGCCACGGGCGCCGGGTGCTGTTCAACCCCACATACGAATTGCGACCGCTGGGCAAGGAGTAGCCGGTGACGTCTGACGACAAGCCGACGCACGACGGGGACCGTACCCCGCACACGGATCAGCAGGACGCGACGAACAGGGCGGTCACCGAGGCCGCTCTCTTCGAGGCGTTCGGCGGGGTCCGGGGGATGGTGGAGACCGTCCTGCCCGGACTGCTCTTCGTCACCATCTTCACCCTCAACAAGAACCTGCACGTGTCGGCCATCGCCGCGCTGGCGGTCTCGCTGCTGCTGGTCGTCGTCCGGCTGGTCCGCAAGGACACCGTCAAGCACGCGTTCAGTGGCGTCTTCGGCGTGGCCTTCGGTGTCGTCTTCGCGATGATCACGGGCAACGCCAAGGACTTCTACCTCCCGGGCATGCTCTACACGCTCGGCCTCGCGCTGGCCTATCTGATCACCACGCTGGCGGGTGTCCCGCTGATCGGGCTGATCCTCGGCCCGGTCTTCAAGGAGAACCTCTCCTGGCGGACCAGGAACCCCGGTCGCAAGCGCGCCTATGCCAAGGCGAGCTACGCCTGGGGCCTCATCCTGCTCGCCAAGTGCGCGATCCTCTTCCCGCTCTACTGGTGGGCCGACACGGCGCAGCTCGGCTGGGTGCTCGTCGGACTGAAGATCCCGCCGTTCCTGCTCGCCGTGTACCTCACCTGGGTCTTCCTGGCCAAGGCGCCGGCCCCGATCGACGTCTTCGCCGAGATGGAGGCCGCCGAGCAGGCGGAGAAGGACCGCGAGGCGGAGCGAGCGCGCGAGGCGGAGGCCGAGAAGGCCCGCTCCGCGGAGACCGCGGCGGCGCGGAACTACGACGCCTGACGGCACTCTCGCGTACCAGCGGCGGCAGACACCCCGATGTGTCTGC
>NZ_JBSFVR010000421.1:0-5993 GCF_053592415.1 Streptomyces sp. NPDC002690
GGCAAGGACATCCGCCAGGGCATCCCGCTCGCCATCGAGAACTACGCCCTGCTGCACAAGCTGTGGCGCGAGGCCCCGCGCGGACGTCGATGCGCGGGGCCCCCGGGGCGTACGTACGGGTGCGGGTCCGGGTCAGCCTTCCAGCGTCGCCAGGAACTCCTCCAGGCCCTGGACGACCAGGGCGTGGTCCTCGGCCTGGGGGAGGCCCGAGACGGTGACGGTGCCGATGACACCCGCGCCGTCGACGGTGATCGGGAACGAGCCGCCGTGCGCGGCGTACGTGCCGAGCGGCAGGCGGGACGAGTCCTCGAAGGTGGTGCCCTTCGCGCGGAAGCGGGTGCCCACCAGGTAGGAGCTCTCGCCGTAGCGCTCGACGACCTTGCGCTTGCGGTCGATCCAGCCGTCGTTGTCGGCGCTGGAGCCCGGGAGCGCGACGTGGAACAGCTGCTGCGTGCCGCGCCGGATGTCGATGGCGACCGGGGCGTTGCGCTCGCGGGCCAGCCGGACCAGCAGGGTGCCCAGCGCGTACGCGTCCTCGTAGCCGAAGCGGGGCAGGGTCAGCCGGCGCTCCTGGGCGAGCAGTTCGGAGACGGTCGGGGCGTCGGGGCGGGCGCTCATGCCTGGGGCTCCTCGGTGCTCGGCGTGCCGGTGGGCCGGGCGGTGCCCGGCTGCGGGGCCAGGGTGACGGCGGTGCCGTCCCGGGCGGAGCGGCGGGCCGCCTCCAGGACGTCCAGCGCCGCTGCCGCCTCCAGGGCGGTGACCGGGTTCTCGCCGGTGCCGCGCAGGGCGGCGGCGACGCCCGCGTAGTACGCCGGGTAGTCGCCGGGCGCGGTACGGACCGGCACGCCGCCGCCGGTCAGCGGCGACTCGCCCGAGCCGAGCCGGCCCAACAGGCCCTCGGGCTCCTCGCCCCACGGCTCCTTGCCCGTACCGGGGCGGTGCCCCTCGCGCAGCGCCGCCTCCTGCGGGTCCAGGCCGTACTTCACATAACCGGCCTGCTGGCCCAGCACCCGGAAGCGCGGGCCGAGCTGGGCGGTGGTGGCGCTGGCGTACAGGTGCGAGCGGACGCCGCTCGCGTGGGTGATCGCGATGAAGGTGTCGTCGTCGGTCGCGGCGCCGGGGCGGCGGGCATCCGACTCGGCGTACACCCGCACCGCGGGGCCGAACAGCACCAGCGCCTGGTCGACGATGTGGCTGCCCAGGTCGAAGAGGAGCCCGCCGATCTCCTGCGGGTCGCCCGACTCGCGCCAGCCGCCCTTCAGCTGCGGGCGCCACCGCTCGAACCGGGACTCGAAGCGCTGCACCTCGCCGAGTTCGCCGTCGGCCATCAGCCGGGCGATCGTCAGGAAGTCGTTGTCCCAGCGGCGGTTCTGGAAGACCGAGAGGAGCAGCCCGCTCTCCTCGGCGAGCGCGGCCAGCTCACGGGCCTCGGCGGCGGTACCGGCGATCGGCTTGTCCACGACGACCGGCAGCCCGGCCGCCAGGGCGGCCTTCGCGACCGGGACGTGCGTCTTGTTCGGGGTGGCGATCACGACGAGGTCCAGCTCGTCGGCGCGTGCCCACAGTTCCTCGGGCGAGCCGGCGAAGCGGACGTCGGGGAACTCGGCGCGGGCCTGTGCCCGGCGCTCCTCGTTCGACGTGACGACCGTGTCGAGCACCAGGCCCTCGGTCGCCGCGATCAGCGGGGCGTGGAAGACGGAACCCGCCAGGCCGTAGCCGACGAGCGCGACGCGGAGGGGATCGGTGGAAGTCATGCCACCACTTAAGCAACGCTGTTGCCAAAGTGCAAGCGGGGCCCACAATGGGGTGGTGAACACCAGCGATACCAGCGATTCCCGCGGCGGCCCCGGCGTCGGCGCGCGCAACGGCACCGGGGTCAACCTCCCGGCCCTGCGCCACCACAACGCCGCCCTCGTGCTCGACCTGCTGCGTGGCGCCGGCGGCGACGGCATCAGCCGGCTCGAACTGGCCGAGCGCACCGGGCTCACCCCGCAGGCCGTCAGCAAGATCACCGCCCGGCTGCGCGCGGAGGGTCTCGCCGCCGAGGCGGGCCGCCGCGCCTCCACCGGTGGCAAGCCGCGCACCGTGCTCCGGCTCGTCCCGGACGCCCGGCACGCGGTCGGCCTCCACCTGGACCGGGACGAGCTGACCGCCGTCCTCGTGGACCTCGCCGGTACGCCGGTCGCCGTCCGGACCGCACCGCTCGACCTCGGCGCACCGGCGGCCGAGGTGGTCGCGGGCGCGGCGGACGCGGTGGCGGAGGTGAGCGCGTCGGCGGCGCCCGGAGACGGCCCGGCCGTGCTCGGCGTGGGCGTGGCGGTCCCCGGCCCGCTCGACCACCGCGACGGGGTACTGCACCGGGTCACCGGTTTCCCGCAGTGGGACGGGTTCCCGTTGCGGGAAGCCCTCGCCACCCGCACCGGCCTGCCGGTCTCCGTGGACAAGGACACCAATGCCGCCGCCCTCGGCCTCGCCCTGAGCGACCCGGGCGCGGGCGACTTCGCCTACCTCCACCTCGGTACGGGCCTGGGCGCCGGGCTCGTTCTCGGCGGGGCGCTGCACCGGGGCGTGCGCACCGGCGCGGGCGAGTTCGGGCACCAGACCCTCCTCCTGGACGGTCCGCCGTGCGGCTGCGGCGGGCGCGGCTGTATCGAGGCGCTCTGCCTGGCGGCGGTGGACCGGGGCGACGTCGCCGAGGCCGCCCGGGTGCTGGGCGCGGGGGCCGCCAACCTCGTCGCGCTGCTCGACATCGACCGGGTGGTGCTCGGCGGGCGCACGGTCGCGGCGCACGAGGACGCCTACGTGCGGGGCGTGCGCGCCGTGATCGATGAGCGCG
Organism: Streptomyces sp. NPDC002690; assembly: GCF_053592415.1. Lineage (NCBI taxonomy): Bacteria > Bacillati > Actinomycetota > Actinomycetes > Kitasatosporales > Streptomycetaceae > Streptomyces > Streptomyces sp. NPDC002690. The sequence goes on from NZ_JBSFVR010000421.1 coordinate 2,837, forward strand.
CCCGGCGCGAGGGCGCCCACACGCCCGTACCGGTCGCGGTCGCGGGTGGCGGAGACCACCCGGTCGCCGAGGGGGCCGCCCAGTTGGTCCTCGGCCCGCTCTTCGGGCGGACGGCGGAGTAGTCGGGCGGTCCGGGGCGTGTCCGGAGCACGCTCTGGGGCCGGTCGGCGGAGGGCGGGACGAACCGCATGCCCGCCGGGCGGGTGAGCTCCCGGCGTGTCAGTGTGATGTTCGTATCCATGCCTGGCAGGGTCTCCGCCGGTACGCCGGTGGTTCCTCCGCGCCGGTCGCTCGCGAGCTGTGAAGGGTGCCTCCCATGCCCCCCGGACCTCCCGCACGACTGCGATCTCTTGCACGACTCCGACCTCCCGCGCGGTTGCGCGACGGGCGGGCGCTCACCTCACTCGGCCTGGCCGCCGGGATCGCCGTACCGGGCGCACTGCTCGGCGGGCCACCGACCTCGGCGACGGAACACTCCGCCGCCGCGTCCGTCGTCGCGGACCAGCAGCCCGCCTGCGGCGACCGGGACGCCAGGGACTTCCCCATCGACACCCGTATCCACGGCGGCCCGGACACCTACGCGTCCGGCGGCGGCTACGGAATCTGGTACCTGGATCTCGTCAACACCACCACGGAGTCCTGCCGCGCCCTGCACCCCGTACTCGTCCTGACCGACCAGGACCGGCAGCTGGCGCCGGAACAGATCCAGCTCGCGTACGCGGAACGGGCGGGTACGGAGCCGGGCGCCGGGACCGAGCACCGGGTCGGCTGGGAGACCACCGACCGGAACGAACAGATCGGGGTCTTCGGCAGCGGCGAGGCCGGCGACGACTTCGAGGGCTTCACCGTCCCCGCCGGACGCACGGTCACCGTCCGCGTCCGGATGGCCTTCACCTCCGACACCCGGCCCGGGAAGGTCGTGGCCAACGCGGCCGTCGTGCAGCGCCGCCCGGCCGCGCCCCCCTCGAACGCGGTGGCGGACGGGTCCGTCGTGGCCCCGGACGGGGACTGGGTGGGCGAGTCGGAGGACTACCCGTTCTCCATCGTCGAAGGGGACATCGAGGGCGGCGCCGACCTGGTGCTCCCCGACGAATCGGGGATGGAGGACCTCCTCACCGGCGCGGAGGCGTCCGACGGGTCCGGTACCGGCGAGGACCGGGGGACCGGCGGCACGGACCCCGGCGACGGGACCGGTACGGACGCGGGCGCGGGTACGGGCGCCGGTACGAGTACGCCGGCCGGCGCGGACGGAAGGACCGCCCCGGGCGGGACGAGTACCCCGGGCGCCGATCCCCGTACGACCACCGGCCCCGGCCCCCGTACCGGTACCGCTCCCCGCACCGACACCGGCCTCAGCGCCTCCACCGGCCCGAGTCCGTCCCCCGCGCCCACCGCGCCCACCCTGCCTCCGGGCGGCGTCGAGGTACCGCGCGACGCCGCCGGCAACCCGCTGCCCGAACTCGCCCGGACCGGCCGCCCGGGGCGTGCGACGGCCCTTCGGACCGGCGCGGCGGCAGCCGGGCTGCTGTTCGGCGGCACGACCGCGCTGTTCCTGGCCCGTCGCATGCGGCGTGGCCGGGGCTGAGGCCACCGGGCCGCGCGCCCGCACCGCATCCCCCTCGCGCCGCCCGCCGCGATTCACGCGATCCCACCTCGTCCGCATGATCGATACGGGCCACCTTTCGGCCTAAACTCGGGGCGTCGGCGCTGCACACCGCGGTGCCGCCGGCGTCCAGCACCTCGTGTGCACCGTGCGTACGGCAGGAGTCCGTGTGATGGCAGAGCGCAAGCCGATCGAGTCCTGGCTGACCGACATGGACGGGGTCCTCATCCACGAGGGCACTCCCATTCCCGGCGCGGACGCGTTCATCAAGCGGCTGCGGGAGTCGGGGAAGCCCTTCCTCGTCCTCACCAACAACTCCATCTACACCGCCCGCGACCTCCACGCCCGACTCAGCCGCATGGGCCTGGACGTCCCGGTCGAGAACATCTGGACGTCCGCGCTCGCGACCGCCCGGTTCCTGGACGACCAGCGCCCCGGCGGCACGGCGTACGTCATCGGCGAGGCGGGTCTCACCACCGCGCTGCACGACATCGGCTACGTCCTCACCGACCACGACCCCGACTACGTGGTGCTCGGCGAGACCCGTACGTACAGCTTCGAGGCGCTGACCAAGGCGATCCGGCTGATCAACGCGGGCGCCCGTTTCATCTGCACCAACCCGGACGAGACCGGCCCCTCCGCCGAGGGCCCGCTGCCCGCCACGGGTTCCGTCGCGGCCCTGATCACCAAGGCCACCGGCAAGGAGCCGTACTTCGCCGGCAAGCCCAACCCGCTGATGATGCGGACCGGGCTCAACGCCATCGGCGCCCACTCCGAGACCAGCGCCATGATCGGCGACCGGATGGACACCGACGTGCTGGCCGGACTGGAAGCCGGGATGGAGACGTTCCTGGTGCTCACCGGGCTCACCACCACCGCCGACATCGACCGCTACCCCTTCCGCCCGTCCAACGTGGTCGACTCCATCGCGGACCTCGTCGGCCTGGTCTGACCTCCGGACCGTCGCCCGACCGGGCGACAGCGGATGCGAAAAGCGCGCGTACGGGTGAACCTGCCAGCAGGAGGTTCACGATGCGTTCACTATCCCTCACCATCTGTGCCACCGCGGCGGTCGCGGCGATAGCCGTCTCCGCGCCCGCCGCGTCGGCCGCCCGGAGCGACGACGGCGCCCTCAGGGTGACCCCGTCCACCATCGCCCCCGGCGGCGAGGTCGAACTCTGGTCCGACGCCTGCGGCAAGGGCAAGGAGGGCGTCGGCGAATCCGACGCGTTCGTCTCCTCGGTGCGGTTCACCCCCGCCGACGGGAAGGGCCTGCGTGCCCAGGCCCGTATCCGGTCCGGCGCCGAGGCCGGCCGGTACGACGTCACCCTGTTCTGCGAGGGCAGGGCCGGCAAGGACAGCCGGGCCACCGGCACCCTCACCGTGGTGCACCACGTCCGGCCGACCCCGGTCGCCCCCGTCCACGCCGGTGGCGGCGGCACCGCCGTACTCGCCGAACAGGCCGAGGACTCCGACGGGCCCGGCATCCGCCACGTGGCGGCCGGAGAGCCCCATCTGCACGTACACCTCAGGCTGCCCGACCCGACCACGGCG
>NZ_JBSFVR010000422.1:0-5990 GCF_053592415.1 Streptomyces sp. NPDC002690
CCCCTCGAACGGGCTGTTCCGGCCGCCGGTGCTGTCGATGAGCGGCTGGCTGACGCTGCCGAGCACCGAGGAGATCCTGGTCCCGCCCTCGTTCGCGGCTTCACCGATCGCGACGTGTGGGTCAACGCGCACAACTTCGCCTTCGACGCCTCGGTGTGGGAGCTGTACGGAGCCCTGCTGCACGGCGGCCGGGTGGTGGTCGCGGAACCGGCCGTCACCCGCGACCCGGAGGCGCTGGCCGCACTCGTCGAGGGCGAGCGGGCGACGATGCTGGCCCTGTCCCCCACCGCCTTCGAGGGCTTCCGTGAGGCGTCCTTGCGGGCCGGGCACGCGTTCGCGGCCCTGCGGCACCTGGTGCTGTGCGCGGAGGCGCTGAGCTTCGCCTCGCTCTCCCGCTGGTTCGACCGGTACGGCGACGAGCAGCCCCGGCTGTCGAACATGTACGGCATCACCGAGACCACCGTGCACAGCTCGTTCTACCCGCTCACCGCCGCCGACGCCGCGGGCACCCGGCGGCTGATCGGCCGCCCGCTGCCGGACACCGCCCTGTACGTCCTGGACGAGCGGGACCGGCCGGCGCCCTTCGGCGTGCCGGGCGAGATCTGCGTCGGCGGGCCCGGTGTCTCGGCCGGCTATCTCGTGGTGCCCGAAGGAGCCCGGAACCCGTTCGGGGCTGATCCCTTCTCCTCCGTCCCCGGCGCGCGGATGTACCGCTCGGGCGACAAGGGGCGGCTACTGCCGGACGGGCGGCTGGAGTACCTGGGCCGTATCGACCAGCAGGTCAAGATCAGGGGCCACCGGATCGAGCTCGGCGAGGTCGACGCCGCCTTCCTGGCGCTGCCCCGGGTCCGCAGCGCCCGCGCCTGGGTGGTGCGGCGGCCCGGCCGCCCGCCGGTGCTGGCGGCCGCGCTGGTGATGGACGGCCCCGGCCCGTACGACCCGCAGGAGCTGCGGGGGCTGGCGGCCCGGCGGCTGCCCGGCTACATGGTGCCCGCGGCGGTCGTCCTGCTCGACGAGTTGCCCCGTACCGTCAACGGCAAGCTGGACACCGCCCGGCTGCCCGACCCGCTCGCCGAGCCGTCCGGCGGTACGGCGGACGGCTCCGTCGACGAGGCGGAGGACCACCGCGTCACCCGGGTGCGGGAGGCCGTCGCCGCGGTGCTCGGACGGCCGTCCTGCGGCCCGGACGACGGTTTCTTCGAGCTCGGCGGCGACTCCATCACCGCGGTGCGGCTGGTGGCCCGGCTGCGCGGCGAGGGTCTGGGCGCGGAGCTGGCCCACGTCTACGCGTCGCGTACACCGCGTCTGATCGCCGAGGCGCTCACCGGCCTGGACGCCGGACCGTCGGCGGCCGCCGCGCCGTTCGCGCTGCTCGCCGAGGAGGACGTGCGCTGGGTGCCGGACGGAGCCGAGGACGCCTTCCCGGCGACCAGGCTCCAGCAGGGCATGCTGCTGCACAGCGTCCTGGACGGCGAGCGGGTCTATCACGACGTGCTCAGCTACACCCTGGACGGCGCCCTCGACGAGACCGCGCTCCGTGCGGCGTTCGCCTCGGTGGTGCGCCGCCACCCCGTGCTGCGCACCGCGTTCGTGGCGGACGGGCCGGTCACCCCGCTCCAGGTCGTCCACCCCTCCGCCGCGCCGGACTTCGTCCTCGACGACCTCACCGGTCTTCCCGAGGGGGAACGCGAGCGGTGGCTGGAGGACTGGGCGGCCGCCGAGCGCGAGCGGCCCTTCGACTGGACGGAGCCCGGCCTGCTGCGGCTCTTCGTCCACCGGGTCGGCGAGCGGCGCTGGACGCTCTCGCTGTCGGTGCACCACTGCGTGCTGGACGGCTGGAGCGCCGCCTCCCTCATCACGGAACTGCTGGCCGCGCACGCATCGGCGCTGTCCGAGGAGACGGCGGCGGGCCCCGCCGAGGGGCTCATGGGCCGCTACCTGGCGCTGGAGCGGGCCGCCGAGAACGACGCGGCGCAGCGCGACTTCTGGCAGCGGTACCTGAGCGACGCCGAGCCCTCCCGGCTGCCCGGCGGGCAGGGTTCGGCCGACGACGCCGAGGCGTCCGTCGCCACCGTGACGGTGCCGATCCCCGCTGCGGACGGCGAGCGGATACGGGCGCTCGCCCGCTCGTCGGGCGTACCGGTCAAGACCGCCTACCTCGCCGCGCACACCGCGCTGCTGGCCCTGGTCACCGGCCGGCCCGAGGTGGTGACCGGTGTCGTCACGAGCGGGCGGATCGAGGACGAGGGCGGTGACCGGGGCCTCGGGCTCTTCCTCAACACGCTGCCGCTGCGCACGCGCGGCGGCGACCAGACGTGGCGGGAGCTGCTCGCCGAGTCCTTCCTCAACGAGTCCAGGACCTATCCCCACCGCCGCTACCCGTTCGAGCGCATCCAGACCGAGGCCGGCGTCGGGCGGCTGTGCCCGACCGCCTTCAACTACACCGACTTCCACGTCTACGACGACCTGGCCGCGCTCGGCATCCGGCTGCGGGACATCCGCTACCGCGAGGAGACCGACTTCGAGCTGCTGGTCACCGTCGACGAGGACCCGTTCGGCGACGCCGCGGCCGTCACGCTCGGCTACCGGACGTCGGTGCTCTCCGCCGGGCAGGCGCTGCGCTACGGCGAGCTGTTCGTCGAGCTCGTCCGCACGGCCGGCGCGCACCCGGACGAGCCGGCCGTGCGGGGTCTGGCCGACCGGCTGGAGCGGCGGCGGGACGCTGCCCCGGCCGCCGGAGCCGCGCCGTTCCAGCCGCTGCTGTCGCTGGTGGCCCGGCAGGTCCGCCGGGCGCCGTCCCAGGTGGTGCAGACCCACGACGGCACCGACATGACGTACGGACGGCTGGCCGCCCGGGTGTCACGGCTGCGCGAGCAGCTGGTGGAGCACGCGGTCAGGCCCGGCACGAGGGTGGCCTGCTTCCTGCGGCGCGGCCACGACCCGCTGGTCGCCCTGCTGGGTCTGTGGGCGGCGGGCTGCGTGTACGTCCCCGTCGACCCGACGCTGCCGCGCCGGCGGCAGGAGGCGATGGTGCGCGGCATCGGCTGCGGTTTCGCGCTCCGCTCGGCCGGCGTTCCCTCGGCGGACACCGCCTGGCAGGGCGGCGAGGTGCTGCTGTCCGACCGGCCCGCGTCCGCGGCGACCTTCCGCAGCGGCGCGGCGGTGCTGTCGGACGGCACCGGGGCGACGGCGGACCCGTCCCTCTGGCACGACGCGGAGCCGGAGGAGGAGGCGTACGTGCTGTTCACCTCCGGCTCGACCGGCGAGCCGAAGGCCGTCGCGATGCCGCACCGGGCCGTCGCCAACCTGATCGGCTGGCAGATCGCCCAGCCGGAGTTCGCGCGACGGCGCCGGATCAGCCAGTTCGCCGCGCTGTCCTTCGACGTCTCCGTGCAGGAGATGCTGACGGCGGCAGCGAGCGGCGGAACACTCGTGGTGGTGCCCGAGGAGACCCGGCGCGACCCGCAGGAGCTACTGGCGACCTTCAACCGCAGCGGCGTCCAGACGGTGTTCCTCCCCCCTGTCGTGCTCCACCAGCTGGCGACCGTCCACGAGGCGCTCGGCGGCACGCCGCAGCAGCTGGAGACGGTGATCACCGCGGGCGAGGCGCTGGTGGTGACGGAGGAGGTACGGCGGCTGTGCGCGGCCGCGGGCGTCGGCGTGGTGAACCAGTACGGGCCCACCGAGACCCATGTCGTCACCGCCTTCCGGCTGGCCGGCGACCCGTCCGGCTGGCCGGAACGGCCTCCGATCGGGCGGCCGGTCGACGGGGCGAAGGCGCTGCTGCTCGACCCGCTGGGCCGGGCGGTGCCGGACGGCACACCCGGTGAGCTGCACATCGGCGGTGTCGCCGTCGCACTCGGCTACCTCGGCTCCGCCGGGCAGGACGCGGCGTCCGCGGGGCGCTTCGACGAGCCCACCGAGGGGCTGGGACGGCACTACCGCACCGGCGACCTGGTCCGGCGGGTGGACGGCGAACTGGAGTTCCTGGGCCGCGCGGACGGGCAGCTGAAGATCCGCGGCCACCGCGTGGAGCCCGAAGAGCTCGCCTCGGTGCTGCTGCGCCATGCGCTGGTCGCCGGCTGCGCGGTCACCGCGGTACCGGCGCCCGCGGGGGGATCGGCGCTGGCCGCGTACGTGGTGGTGGCCGAAGTGCCCGACGGCGGGCCGCTCACCGCACAGGCGCTGCTGGAGCACGCCCGCGCGGAGCTGCCCGGCTACTCCGTGCCCTCGTACGTCGAGTTCCTGGACCGGCTGCCCCTCACCAGCAGCGGCAAGCTGGACCGGTCGGCGCTGCCCGCCCCCGGTGCCTCACCGGCCGGGGGGACGGCCTCGGCCACGACCGCCGCCGAGCGGCAACTGCTGGACACCTGGGCCACGGTGCTCGGCCGCCCGGTCGACTCCCCCACCGTGTCGTTCTTCGACGCGGGCGGGACGTCCCTGCTGGTCCTGCCCCTCTACCTGCGGCTGCTGCGCGTGCTCGACCGCGAGTTCGCCCTGCACGACCTGTTCCGGTTCCCGACGGCCCGGCGCTTCGCCGAGTTCCTCGACGCTTCCGGGCAGAACGACGGGCATCGGGAGCAAACCGGTCCCGCCGGCGCTCCAGGCACCACGACCCACCACCGGAGGCTCAACCAGCGCACTCCGGACCAGATTCTCGCCGCTGCGCGGCGCGGCCGATCGGCTCGGGGACGGGAGAGCAACAGCCATGACTGACCACCACACGGAGGTCTCGCCCACAGATGTCGCCATCATCGGGATCGCCTGCGACTTCGCGGGCGCACCCGGTCCCGAGGCGTTCTGGGAGCGCATCTGCGAAGGCCGCGAGCTGCTGACCCACTTCAGTGAGGACGATCTGCGGGCCGCCGGAATACCCGAGCGGCTGCTGGCCAACCCCGACTACATCCGGGTGAGCAGCCTGGTCGACGGGGCGGGCGATTTCGACGCCGACTTCTTCGGCATCACCCCCAGCGAGTCCCGGTTGATGGACCCGCAGCACCGGCTGATGCTCGAACTCGGCTGGCACGCGATGGAGGACGCGGGCTACGACCCGTCCCGCTACCCGGGTGACGTCGGCGTGTTCGTCGGCGGCGGCCGGCACGCGTATCTGCGCTACATCGAGCCGGAGTTCGAACCCGAGGACCACCTCGACGGCTCGATCCGGGGCCTGCAGGCGGACATCGGCAACTACGGCGACTTCCTGGCGACCCGGATCTCGTACCGGCTGGGCCTGACCGGGCCGAGCCTGAACGTGCAGACCGCGTGTTCCACCGCGCTGGTGGCCGTCCACCTGGCCTGCCAGAGCCTGTTCCTCGGCGAGTCGGACATCGCCCTCGCGGGCGGCGTGAACCTGCACACCCCGCAGGTCAACGGCTACCTCTACGAGGAGGGTTCGATCTGCTCGCCGGACGGGCGGCTGCGCCCGTTCGACGCGGACGCCAACGGCTCGGTGTTCGGCAACGGCGGCGGCCTGGTCGTGTTGAAGCGGCTGTCGGACGCGATCGCCGAGGGCGACCGGGTGATCGCGGTCATCAAGGGCTCGGCGATCAACAACGACGGCTCGGAGAAGATGACCTTCACCGGGCCGAGCGTCGACGGCCAGGCCGAGGTGATCAGCCGGGCGCTGCGGGTCGCCGACGTCGACCCGGCGACCGTCGGCTTCGTGGAGACCCACGGCACCGGGACCGCGCTGGGCGACCCGATCGAGGTGGCCGCGCTGGTCTCGGCGTTCGGCCCGGCGGCCGACGGCGCCGCGGGCTGCGCGCTGGGCGCGGTCAAGGCGCAGATCGGCCATCTGGGCACCTCGGCGGGCGTCGCCGGGATCATCAAGGCGGCGCTGGTGCTGGAGCGGGCGGAGATCCCGCCGATGGTCAACTTCACCCGCCTCAACCCGGGGTCTCTGCCCCGTTGTTCCGCGCCCGCCACCGATGCCTCCCGATCGCCCTGCTGCCGCCTGCGAACGTGCTGTCGCGTGACGTCACTCCCTCTGA